>RGOY01000100.1 GCA_010028225.1 Actinomycetota bacterium | reverse complement strand
TTCTGCTGCAGCAATCGCCCAACGAGGATTTCTGAGCATCTCACGGCCAAGCATCACTGCATCTGCCCGACCAGAAGAGATGATCTCTTCAGCCTGATCAGCTGCAGTTATCTGACCAACTGCAGAGGTCAGTATTGTGGCCTCGCGCTTGATCTTCTCTGCAAACGGAACCTGATACCCAGGACCTGTCGTAATTTTTGAATCATGAACTAGACCGCCAGATGAAACATCAATCAGATCAGCACCAACTTCTTTGAGTACTTTGCAAAGTTCGACGGCATCATCAAGATCCCATGCACCTTCCACCCAGTCTGTTGCTGAGATTCGCACGAAGAGAGGAGTTCCTTCAGAGATCGCTGCACGGAAAGGGGAGAGAGGAACTGATGAAAAAGGTATCCATGTGCTGCATGAATTTCGATGAGATCAAAACCCACACGCTCAGATCTCACTGCGGCATCGACAAAAGCCTGTTCAGCCGACTGGATTTCATCGACTGTCATGGCATGAGGGATCGGAAAATCCTTATAAGCGACGGGAGAAGGGGCGAAGTTGATCCATCCGCCTTCTGCTATCGATGCTAACTCATGATCGTCCCATGGTTTCATCGTCGAGCCTTTACGCCCAGCGTGGGCGAGTTGTATTCCGATTAAAGTGCCTTGCGAATGTGCGAATTCAATCGCAGGGCGAAATGCCTCAGCGTGTTTATCGCTCCAGATCCCGGAGCAGCCAATTGAAATCCGTCCATTCGGCATGACGCCAGTTGCCTCAACCATGATCATGCCCACTCCACCTGTAGCAAATGCTCCAAGATGAACGCGATGCCAATCGCTGACAACTCCATCATCTGCCGAGTACTGACACATCGGACTAACCCAGACTCGATTTCGGAAGTGTTTCGAACGAATGTCGAGTGGTGAGAAGAGTTTGGATGTCATGTTGAAAATCCTATCCCAAGTTGGCAGACTCGATTCATGGAGCCCGCTGATCAATCACCACGTAGTTTTCGAATTGCAGGAGATGCAAAGATTTCGCGTGGCAAGCAGATCAAATTGACTATCGATGATCACGTTGTCACTGCATTTGAAGGTGAGAGTGTCGCTAGCATCATGATGGTCGAGGGAAAAGTCGCAATGCGCACGACAACTGATGGCGACCCACGTGGAATCTTCTGTGGGATGGGAGTCTGCTTCGACTGCCTAGTAGTCGTGGATGATGTGCCAAACACACGCGCATGTATGACTTGGGCCCATGAAGGCATGCGCATCAATACTCAACGAGGGTTGAGCAAGTAGAGGCGAAACTAAATCAGGTCTAGTACGAGGTCTCCACAATCGAGACGTATTGATCGTCAGGATCCTTGAAGTAGAAATACTTGAACTCTGAATTTCCGACATCAAGAACTTGGATATCGCTATGCATCTCAATTCCAAGGCGCTTGAGTTCTTCCACCGCTTTCTTGATGTTCTGCACGCCAATGCCAAAATCCATGGGACCGACATGACCCCACTCACCGCGACAGTCCTCCCAGAGCGGCGTGAGTCGCACTGGCTCGATGCCAGCTCCCTTGCCTGATAGCCAGAGCGTCATGTGATGGCCAGGAAGTGCTCGACCAACTTGATACCAAGGCGCCATGGGACCAAAGAATTCGGTCGACTCGAAGATTCGGTCGGTGAATCCCAGTTGTTGATAGAAGTCTGTCGTGACTTTCATGTCATGAACGCCGAAGGCAACGTGATTGACTCCTTCAATTCGTGGCTTCGCAGGGCGAGAAGTCCATAGCCCCTTCCAATCAATCAACTCCACTTTACCCATCCATGGATCGGCAAAGTAGGCGATATCAAGTTCAATCTGCTGTTCACCGACGGCGGCGCTGAGTGGCTCCATCAGTGATTTCACACCATGGTTATCGACGAGTTCTCGGAAGATTTTCTCGGTATGTAGAGTGTGTAGACAGACCTCGGCAAGACCAACTTCTCCATACCCGATTCCTGCTGGATATGGGGGAGCGCCATCGCCATCTAATCGCTGGACAAGTTTCACTTTTCCTGGCCCAAGACGTGTTGTGTTCTTGTGACCAAGCATCACAATGCGAGCTTTAGTCGATTTTGTTTTCGTGATCTCTTCAAGACCAGGAACTGGTCCGGTGTAATCAAAGAAAACCTCAGTGAATCCGAGTTTATGCATCCAGTAATCAAATGCAACGTCCATATCGGCCACACCGATACCGGCGTGATCTACACCTTGGAATGTGCTCACGGTTTGAACTCCAATCGACTCAGCAGATTATTCCGTCTCACTTTGAACTAGACCAGTAATCTCATCACTAACTTATCCCAGGCTCCCGCTTTGTTCTTCACTCACGCTTTGATAAGACCAAAGTCAGAGAGAATAGTTCGGATAGCGGTCAAAGATGCAGGGTCAGTTATGGGAAGACGTGGCGCGCGGACTGTCCCACCAGGGACTCCGATCATCTCCATAATCGCCTTGAGTTGGCTCTGATAGCCACCCCATTTTCCGGCCCATCCGCCGGGCAGCCATAGCGCTTCAAGGAGTGCAAGGTTTCGCTCTGCATGCTTTCTCGCACTCTCGATATCGCCTGCCCAGACTTGCTCCCAATAGATGGTGTCGGCTCGACCAAAGATGCTGCCGCCACCAATAGTTCCGTCTCCACCATTTCGAAGCATAAAGTCAAGGTTTGATGGGACCATGAAGTTTCCAAAGATTCGTAACTTGCCCGATAGTTCTTTTGTTGTATTCAAGAATTGCTCGCCATTGGGAGTTGAATCCTTTATTGCGACGATATTGTCAATATCTGCAAGGCGATGAGCAAGATCTGCCGCAATTTCTATCCCTGAACCATGTGGCCAGTTGTAGATCATGATTGGTCCATTGATTCCCCGAGAGAGGCTCTCAAAGTACGCGACAGTCTCATCCGGAAGAGTCTTCACATAGGCGGGAGCTGAGGAGCAGACTCCATCAAGGCCCACTGAGATCGCATGCTTACCTAGTTCGATCGATTCTTTAGCAGTGAAAGTAGTTACACCAATAACAACAGGGATTCGTTTGGCAATCTTCTTTGCTACAAATTCAGCGACCGCTTTTCGTTCTTCGTGACTTTGCGAGAACCATTCGCCAGTCGTGCCGTTGATGAAGATGCCATGCATTTTTTGCTCGAGGTACCAGTCCAGGAGTGAATCGAAGGCATCCCAGTCAATCTCCCCACTTGCTTTGAATGGAGTCGGGGATGCAGGCCAGTAACCACGCCAATCAACGGAGTTTCGGTCCATATTTAACCTCTCGTTCCTATGCAACTTCTCGATCGATGTTGAACTCAGGTGGGAGCTTTCCATCTCCCGGTGATGTCATGTAATGAGAGAGCATCTGTGCGACCATCGGTCCCAGCGTGAACCCAGTGGGAACCATAGCAATGTGATAACCAGGAACTTTCCCTGATTCACCCAGTATCGGCTTGAAATCTTTGGTGTAAGCCCAAACCCCGCTCCAGGTTCGAAGAAGTTTTACATCAGCAAGCATCGGCAGAACCCGCAAAGCCACCGCAAGATTGCCTGTCGTCGAGCTCCACGTATTGCTGTAGCGCTTGGGGAATTTCTCTTCACGAGATGGCCAGCCACCTCCGATGATGAAGGTGTTGTTATGTGTCTGCTTGAGAGTAAGCCTTCGTCCGATATGTTGCACCATAGATTTTAAGAAATATTCTCTCGGCTCAGTTACGTTGACGTGAAGGCCCGATAACCCCAATGGAATACGAAGTCCAAGCTGGGCAGAGAGTTCAGCGGCCCAAGCACCCGTTGCGTTGACGACGCGATTGCACTCGATTTCTCCTCGCGAAGTGAGGATGCGAAACCTTCTACCTTTGAGATCGCCGCCATTGTTTATCCGCTCAATCTTGGTGACATCACACCCAGTGCGAAATAGTGCACCTCTCTGCCACGCTCGGTAGGCATAGGTCGGACCCACTAAAAGTGGATTTGCATGTCCTTCTCGGGGGCAGAAAGAAATCCCGGCGAGGTCGGGTGCAAGGTAAGGGGCAAAGGTGCGCATCTCATCACCGGTCAAAATATGACTCTCAAGTCCTGCTTCTTTCTCGATCGCATCTTTCTCTTGCAGAACTCGCATCTCTTCCTGCGTCTCAGCGACCATGATTCCGCCATCAAAGTGAACACCTAAATCAGCATCGAGCTCTTTCTCGATTTCATCCCAGAGAGATGCGGCATCAACTTGGAGTCTTACTTCGTCTGCAAGTCTTCGCCTCTCGCTATCGGACATATTTGGCGTCAACTGGTGAAGGGCGATTTGAAAGTGGAAACTTCCCGCATTGGTCCCTGATGCTTCGCGATTGATGTCATCGCGCTCCAAGAGCACAGTCTCTACCCCCGCCCACCAACGATCACCACATCAGATGATTTCGGCAGAGCGCTCTGATTGGTCTCGTTATCGAGGTAGCCGACTAAGAATGGGGCGCGCTCGCTCATTGGATAAAGTACTTCTCTTCGCGAATCGAAGGGTCAGCAATCTTGCCAATTTCTACAGGCTTTACCGGCATGCGAGGAGTCTGAAAATTTATCTTGGAGATCGGAAGATCATGACGGTCAGAAATCATGGCAGCAATCTGTCTCTGACAATTCCTCCCTTGGCAGAGCCCCATCCCAGAGCGTGAATACGACTTTACGACGGAAACATCGGCGGTGGAGTCAATGACCTGATCAATCTCTTTAGCTCGAACACTTTCACAGCGACAGATCACAGTATCGGCGTCAGCCAATCGATAGATACCATGTTTAACCTCAAACATCTGGTTGATGGCTCGCTGGAAAGCATTTCGCTGATGAAGTTCTTTAAGGAATCCTTTAGACCTGAGATCACGATCACTTGTTGCGAGAGAGCCAATCTGATTCGCAACATGTAATCCAGCAAGTCGCCCTTGCGCCTCTGCCGAATAGGAACCAGTAACTCCCGTTCCATCTCCCAC
>RGOY01000099.1 GCA_010028225.1 Actinomycetota bacterium | reverse complement strand
GTATGCGCTCTCGGCTTGATTACGCGCTGGACAATTTGATAGATCGATCGATTGATGAAGAGGTACGTGATCTATTGCGCCTTGCTCTCTATGAGGTGATGTACATGACTACCGCCGACCATGCTCTCGTCAACGAATATGTGGAAGTTTCGAAGATAGTTCTTGGAAAAGCTCGATCAAGCTTTATCAATGCAGTACTGCGCCGCGCCTGCCGTGAACGAGAAACTCTGCAAAGTGATGAGGGTTTGTCATTGGCGCTAAAGACTTCGCATCCTCAATGGATTGTAGATGCTTTCTCACAATTGCTTAAGGGGGAAGATCTATCTACAGAGTTACTCAGTCATAATCAGAGCGCTCCAGTACAAGGTGTCTCCTTTGATCCGCTCAGTGAAGATGAAGGTCTTCGTGAGAAGCGCCTACCTTTCGGATATACCTATAAAAAACCTCCCTCATCAATTTCGTCTATCAAGAGTGGAGCAAGCTTCGTGCAGGATTTTGGCTCACAAATTGTCTGCGAGATTGCGCTATCGACCGATCCGGCTTATGAGTTGAATTGGATTGATCTCTGTGCAGGGCCCGGTGGAAAATTCGCATATCTTGCGCATCATTTGGCGAGTACTCAACTCATTGGCATGGAATTGCACCCTCATCGGGCAGAGTTGATTAAGAGTCGGAGCAGGGGACATGAAATCCTGGTCCGCGATGCGAGGGATAGTGGTTTTCCCGAAGGTTCATTCGATCGAATTTTGTTGGATGCGCCGTGCACTGGACTTGGTGCGTTACGAAGGAGGCCTGATGCGCGCTGGCGAAGGAGCGAGTCGGATTTAAAGGCGCTAGTCCACCTTCAACGGGAGCTATTGAATTCAGCAGCGAGACTGCTGCGCCCGGATGGCCTAATCATTTATGTGACTTGCTCGCCTCATCCGCTGGAGACGCGCACGCAGGTTGCAGATTTTCTTCGTTCTCATTCAAATTTCGAAGTTTTACCGGTGAAGAGGGATACGATTCACGAAACTTATCAAAGCGCCCTTGGCGAAGATGGAATGATGCAACTTATGACAGGTGAGCACGGTACTGACGGTATGTTTTTAGCGCTCTTGCATAAGGTTAAGCGATGACGATCCGAATTTGCCCCTCAGTCCTTAATGCTGATCAGAGTGATCTCGCTCGAGAGATTAAGCGAGTTGAAGGGGTCGCGGATTTCATCCATCTTGACATCATGGACGACAAATTCGTCCCTAACTTCACATATTCATTTGAGCGCACCCGCGAAATTGTCCACGATTCGGTCCTTCCGATTGATCTGCATCTGATGGTGGAAGATGCTGATCACTGGGGCCCTACATATGCCTCGTTGAAATCAGAAGGAGTCTTCTCGGTGACGGTTCATTACGAAGCGACAAAGAATCTTTCAGCAACGATAGGACTCATTAAAGGCCAAGGAGTTCGCGCTGGAGTCGCTATCAAGCCAGCCACGCCCGTTGAGGTTGTCAAAGATTTCATCGATGATCTAGATATGGTTCTTGTGATGACGGTAGAACCAGGTTTTGGTGGCCAGAGTTTTATGGCCGAGATGATGGCGAAAGTATCTACCTTGCGAAAATGGATAGAGGCTAAAGGTCTTTCACACACGTGGCTTCAAGTTGATGGAGGAATTGCACTGTCTACGATTGACCAAGCCAGCGCTTCAGGTGCCGACACTTTCGTGGCAGGAAGCGCTGTCTACAAGAGTGAGAATCCTGCCGAGATGGTCGCGGATTTGAGGAAGCGAGCCAACGCGTCCGGAAGATAGAATCCGCGGATGAAGTCCTTCGACCAACTCTTTTCTGAAGTGAATGAGCGAGCGCAATTCCGTCCTGAAAACTCCAAGACTGTCGAGCTACTTGACTCTGGAGTGCATGAGATTGGTAAGAAGATTCTGGAGGAGGCCGGAGAAGTCTGGCTTGCTGCCGAGCATGAAAGTGATGAACGCTTGGCTGAAGAGATCAGTCAGTTGCTCTATCACCTTCAGGTCATGATGGTTGCACGAAACATTTCACTCGCGAAGGTTTACGAGCGTCTCTGATGACACTCAAGATCGCGCTGCCAAACAAGGGTTCGCTCTCTGATCCCGCAATTGAGGTCTTCAAGGCTGCTGGTTTTCGCCAGAGGCAAGACAATAAGGATTTGATTTTTCTAGATCCATCAAATGACGTTGAGTTTTATTACCTACGCCCGCGAGATATTGCGACTTATGTTGGTAATGGTGAACTTGATTTGGGTGTGACGGGAAGAGACTTACTTGAAGATAGTGAGAGCGTTGCCATTGAGCTGCTCGACCTCGACTTTGGCAGGTCAACTTTTCGACTTGCCGCTCCTGCTGGTGTTGGGGCTGGACAGAAGATTGAAGGTTCGAGGATTGCTACGGCTTATCCCAACTTGTTGGCAAAGTTCTTGCGGGATCGAGGTGTGAGTGCTGAGATCGTTCATCTCGATGGTGCGGTAGAAAGCGCAGTGGGTTTAGGGGTTGCAGATCTCATTGCCGATGTTGTCTCTACGGGAAGCACGCTTCGCCAGGCTGGGCTAGCAGTCGTAGACGAACCAATTCTCGAAAGCTCAGCAATTCTCATAGCACGAGAAGAGAAGAGAGAATTCGACTTGGTAGTGCGAAGACTGCAGGGCGTGGTTATCGCGAGGCAGTACGTCCTTGTTGATTATGACGTCACTCGCTCAAATCTAGAGCGAGCCTGCGAGATCACACCAGGAATCGAATCGCCAACAATCTCTCCACTTCAAAAAGCTGATTGGGTCGCAGTGCGGGCAATGGTTCCCCGTCGCGAAGTTCATCATGTGATGGATCGACTCTATGAAGTGGGAGCGCGAGGAATTCTTGTGTCGGACATTCACGCCTGCCGACTCTAGATAAAGTAATCCAGAACTTGGCGAAGGTCTCGAACATCAATAGCGACACTGGCTTCAGATCGTAGAACAGCCTTAGCACAAAAGGCGATTCCGAGTCCTGCAGACTTAATCATCTCAATATCGTTTGCTCCATCACCGACTGCCACGGTTTGAGAAATGTCGACTCCAGAATCTTTGGCAAAATCTCTCAATGCTTCGGCCTTTTCATGTCGTCCGATGATCCGCCCTGAAACTTCGCCAGTGATCACTCCATTATCAATTGCAAGTCTGTTGGCACGGAAAAAGTCCAGCTTTAATTCTCCTGCGAGCGGGGCAATCACCTCTTCGAAGCCTCCGCTCACTATTCCAACTTTCACTCCAAGTGAATGAAGAGTTGATATGAGTTCTTCTGCGCCATGAGTCAGTGTGATCTTTGCCCGCACCTGAGTGAGCATTTCCTTTGAATGACCCTTGAGTAATCGGACTCGCTGGCGTAGAGCATTTTCGAAATCAAGCTCTCCTGCCATGGCTCTGGAGGTAATCTCGCTCACCTGCTCACCGAGGCCCGCAATCTTTGCAAGCTCGTCAATGACTTCTTGGTCGATAAGCGTAGAGTCGACATCTAGCATCAGGAGGCGATATCTCACTGCTGAAGGTTAGCGGTCAGGATATCTTTACCACCTATGCAGCCGTTGATCTCACTTGAGGACGTCACGGTTTTACGTTCTGGCGCAACAATTTTGGCCAATGTCTCATGGCAAGTGATGCCGGATCAGCGTTGGGTGGTTATAGGACCAAATGGTGCAGGCAAGACGACTCTTCTTTCAATTCTCTCTTCGTATCTATTTCCTACGTCCGGCGCTGCTGAGATTCTTGGATCTCGATTAGGTCGAGTTGATACGAGCGAATTAAAGACACGAATTGGCGTTGCCTCTAGTTCTACTTTGGATTTGATTCCCAGTGATGAAAAAGTCTCAGATTTGATTCTCTCTTCGGCTTATGCGGTTTTTGGTCGATGGATTGAAGAGTATGACCTCTGGGATGAATCTCGATCGAGCGCGCTTTTACATGCCTTCGGAATCAAGGAATTAGCCAGTCGCAACTTCGGGACTTTGAGTGAGGGGGAGCGGAAGCGAGTCATGATCGCGAGAGCTTTAATGCCAGATCCCGAGCTCTTACTTCTCGATGAGCCAGCGGCAGGTTTGGATCTTGGTGGTCGCGAAGATCTCTTGAGGCGACTTAGCGCATTTGCACTGGACCCAGCATCTCCGGCAACGGTGATGGTGACGCATCATCTTGAAGAGATTCCCTCGAGCACAACGCATATTTTGATCTTGAAGGCTGGTTCAGTATTCGCTCAAGGCGAGATCGGAATAGTTCTCACCTCAGAATCTCTCTCTGCCCTTTATGAAAGCGAAATCCTTTTGGAAACACGTGGCGGGCGATACTTTGCCCACACTCGTTGATCTCATTCCGCCTTCCTGGCGGAATCATCTAGTTGACCTTGAAGATCATTTAGTCAAAATAGAGCGTGAGATAGAGGGAGAAGTGCGTCGCGGGAAGCAAGTTCTCCCCGATAAAAGAAATGTGTTCGCAGCACTCGCTTTAGAACCTCAGTCAGTGAAAGTAGTCATCGTTGGACAAGATCCTTACCCTGATCGTCGATATGCGATAGGCAGATCATTTGCAGTTCCGAATGAAAGTATTCAATTACCTCCTTCTTTGAAGAATATCTTCCGTGAAAAGCTGGAGGATGTTGGGGGTGATACGCCGAGCGCCGATCTCATGCAGTGGCAGAGGCAAGGGGTTTTGCTACTTAATCGAACCCTGACGGTCAATGAAGGGGAATCGAATTCTCACCAGGGATTTGGCTGGGCTGAGGTGACAAATCGCATCTGCAAAATAAGCGCAGAGTTTGGCGCAGCGGCGATTTTATGGGGCAAAAACGCGGGGGAATTGAGTCATCTTTTCAACGGCAGAGTGATTACAGGAGTTCACCCAAGTCCACTGTCGGCACATAAGGGATTCTTTGGATCGAAGCCATTCAGCAGAGTCAATGAGTTACTACGAAAACCGATTGAATGGTAAAGGTTTTTTTGAGTCTGACCTCGTGAGAAAAAAAAAGAGGGAGGGTGTTGACCCTCCCTCTTTTTTGGTTTGTTATCAGCCAATCCAAGTTGTGATTGGTG
>RGOY01000098.1 GCA_010028225.1 Actinomycetota bacterium | reverse complement strand
ACAACTCCGCCGAGAGCCGCAGCCATGCCACCATCACCTGCGGCAGCCGCAGCGATGGGACCTAGGAATGCGAAAGATGAGCCTAGATAACTAGGGACGCGATTCTTTGTGAGGAGAAGAAAAAGAATTGTTCCGATTCCTGAGAAGAAGAGTGTTGTTGCCGGTGGTAGTCCAGTGAGAACCGGCACCAAGAAGGTTGCGCCGAACATCGCGGCTATGTGCTGAACGCCGATTCCGATCGAACGAGGCCAAGACAAGCGTTCATCGGGATTGACGACCGCGCCGGGGGCGATGGTTTTGCCATCGCCATGGAGCTTCCATGTAAAGAGACTCACGAGAGGTATCTCCTAACCTGAGAGGGGCCTAAGGGGTGGTCGAGTCACCATCGCCTTTGGCGGAGCCCGAGACCGAGGGGCGATCTGGTGCCGAGTTCGGCAACGCTCTAAGAGAAAACGGTAAGTCGGTACTAATCGGTAATGCTGAGGGCGCGCCGAGTTGCGAGCCCCGTTACTGGTCGGTTAGGGTCATACTCGATATATCGAATCGATATATCGTTTGGCCATAGTTCTGGCTGATGGTAAGAGAAAGTGAGTCATCTGTGAGGTCTCGAGGAGAATCTTTGGAGTTTGCCCTCCTTGGACTTCTCACTGAAGGGCCATTACACGGATATGAACTCAGGAAACGTATAGGCGCGATCTATGGTCCGTTTAGGGCCCTCTCATTCTCAGTTCTCTATCCCGCTCTGCGTCGAATGGGGGAGTCGGGATTGATTGAAGAGAGTTCACTCTCTGAGCGCGGCGGTCTCTCCAGACGATCGCGGATTGTCTACGCCATCACCGATGTGGGTAGCAAACGATTTGAAGAGCTCACGCGAGTGGCTGGACCTGACAGTTGGGAAGATGAGGGGTTCGAAGTTCGCTTCGCCTTCTTTAGTCCAACTCCGCCGAGTAATCGAGTACGTATCCTCGAAGGGCGACTGCGTAGATTGCAGGAGAAGGCAGAAATTTTGCGGTCCGATCTCGAACGAGATCCGATTGGCATGGATAAATACCTCACCGAGTGGCGTCGTCATTCGTTGGAGTCAGCTGAGCGAGAGATCGTTTGGTTGGAAGAGATGATCAAGAGCGAAAGGAAATCCTCGTGACCAATAGCAGTGAGATTCGGGTGGCATTGGTGGGAGTGGGCAATTGCGCAAACTCTCTGGTCCAAGGCGTCACGTACTACAAGGACGCATCTGCGGACCAAGACATCCCAGGTCTCATGCACCCAGTAGTCGGTGGGTATCACATCAACTCCATCAAGTTCGTCCTCGCCATTGATGTCGATGCGAAAAAGGTCGGCCTTGATCTTGCGGATGCGATTTGGGCAAGCGAGAACAACACCATCAAGTTCTCTCAGGTAGCAAAGACCGGAATAACAGTCCAGCGCGGTAAGACTCTTGACGGTCTTGGCCGCTATTACAAAGAGACGATCAAAGAGTCGAGTGCTGCCGAGATAGACGTCGTGAAAGCTCTCAAGGATGAAAAAGTTGATGTCCTCATCTGCTACCTGCCAGTTGGTTCGGAAGAGGCGACGAAGTTTCTATGCACAGTGTGCCCTTGATGCAAAGGTGGCTTTCGTCAATGCTCTCCCAGTCTTCATCGCATCCGACCCAGTCTGGGCCGACAAATTCACCAAGGCTGGCGTACCTATCGTTGGCGATGACATAAAGAGTCAAGTTGGAGCAACTATCACTCATCGTGTTATGACAAAGCTCTTTCAGGATCGTGGCGTCTATATCGACCGCACCTATCAACTCAATGTCGGCGGAAACATGGACTTCAAGAATATGTTGGAGCGCGACCGACTTGAGTCGAAGAAAATCTCCAAGACGCAATCAGTCACCTCACAACTCGATTATGAGATGGCAGACCGAAATGTCCACATCGGACCTTCGGACTACATTCCATGGCTTGATGACCGAAAGTGGGCCTATGTCCGCATGGAAGGTCGCGCCTTTGGCGATGTCCCGCTCAACATCGAATACAAGCTCGAGGTATGGGATTCGCCGAATTCAGCTGGCGTGATTATTGATGCGCTCCGTTGCGCGAAAATTGCGCTCGATCGAGGAATCGGTGGACCGCTGCTCTCACCATCGAGTTACTTCATGAAATCTCCTCCTGAGCAATACTCGGATGAAGTCGCTCACGACCGCACCGAAGATTTCATCGCGGGCAGATTAAGTCGTTAGCTCATCGACACCTTGATGGCCCGGCTTCTAGGATGTGGCAATGAGTGATGTACTGATCGAAAAGTCTGGCGCTATCACTTCGATTATTCTCAATCGTCCCACCAAGATGAATGCCCTCACGAGGGCGATGTACAAGACGATGGCAGATGCACTCAATGAGGCTGCTACGTCGGTCGAAACATCTGTTGTGATCATTGAAGCTAATGGAGAACATTTCACAGGCGGAAATGACATCTCAGACTTCCTTCACAATCCTCCACTGGAGGATGGATCTGAGGTCTGGCAGTTCATCAAAGCGCTCCACGAATTTCCAAAGATTGCCATTGTTGCTATCCAAGGAAATGCAATCGGGATTGGCACGACCATGGTGATGCACTGCGATTTCGCCTATGCCTCGCCTTCGACGTCTTTTCGTATGCCGTTCGTTAGCCTCGGACTAGTGCCTGAGTTTGGCTCGAGCTACCTTTTTCCGAAGTCAATCGGGCATCGAAGAGCAGCCGAGATTCTTCTCCTGGGTCGTTCTTTCTCTGCGGCCGAAGCAGCAGAGTGGGGTGTCATCAACGAAGAAGTTGCAGATCCCCGAAAGAGAGCTCGAGAAGTTGCGCACGAAGTAGCCCAGTTACCGCCGAATGCTCTCATCCAATCCAAATCTTTGATGAAGAGCCCAGATCATGAGCGGCTTAATGTGATTATGCAGGGAGAGGGTGATCTCTTCATGAGCGCTCTCACTTCCGAGGAGGCGCAGAACGCCTTCATGAATTTCTTGATGCGAAAGGGGAAGTGAGAATGTCACTAGCCGGAAAGAAGATATTCATCACGGGCGGTTCACGAGGCATTGGCCTTGCAATTGCGCTTCGCGCCGCGGCAGATGGCGCAATGATTGCTATCGCCGCAAAAACGACAGATCCACACCCAAAGCTTCCTGGCACTATTTTCTCCGCCGCAGAAGAGATTAATGAGGCCGGTGGCAAGGCGCTGGCCATCCAATGTGACCTTCGCGATGAGAATCAAATTACCGAATCGGTAGAGCGCGCAGCTAGCGAATTTGGTGGACTTGATATCTTGATTAATAACGCGAGCGCAATCAATCTCACGAATACCGAATCGACACCGGCAAAACGCTTTGACTTAATGTTTGATGTCAATGTCCGTGGAACTTTCCTCACCTCTCAAGCGGCAATTCCACACTTGAAGAAAAGCGGTAAGGAAGGCCGAAATCCGCATGTCTTGACTCTCTCACCGCCACTTTCGATGAAAGCGCATTGGTTCAAGAATCATGTTGCTTACACAATGGCCAAATATGGAATGAGTATGTGCGTCCTAGGCATGTCTGCCGAATTCAAGCGAGATGGCGTAGCTTTCAATGCTCTCTGGCCCCGAACCGCGATCGATACAGCAGCGCTGCAGATGATTCCCGGAGTGGATACAGCGCTCTGTCGCAAACCTGAGATTCTTGCTGATGCGGCCTACTACATTCTTAATCGTGCAAGTAGCGAGTGCAGCGGCAATTTCTTCATCGACGATGAAGTTCTTGCCTCTGAAGGTATTACTGACTTAGACAAGTATGCAGTGGTTCCTGGTACGAAAGACTTCCTGCTCGACTTCTTCCTTGACTAGAAAAAACGACTAGATAATTCGACTAGAAGCGAGAAGTTCTATCTAGAGGCTGAAGCCTTTAGGCAGTTCCAAGCGGTATCGCTGGAGAAGTTCTCGGTCGGATAAGACTTTGCGTGTCGCGTCATCCGCAACAATCCGACCATCGGCCAAGATCAATGCTCTCTCGCAGAGTTCGAAGGCATAGGGCAGGTCATGAGTGACCATAATCAAAGTGATCTCAAGCGAGGTGAGAATCTCCGCTAATTCACGTCTGCTTGCTGGGTCGAGGTTTGAAGAAGGTTCATCGAGAACAAGAATCGACGGATTCATTGCCAGGACAGTTGCAACTGCGACTCTTCGTCGCTGGCCGAATGAGAGATGATGTGGAGGACGATTCTTGTATTCGAGCATTCCGACTTTAGCGAGGGATTGATTGACGCGGCTGAGGACTTCCTCATCACTAAGCTCGAGATTCTTTGGTCCGAAAGCAACATCCTCAGCGACCGTCGGCATGAAAAGTTGGTCATCAGGATCTTGAAAGACGACTCCTACCTTGCCTCGAATCTGACGTAGCAAGTTCTTGTCAGAGGTATCGATCGCCTCACCATCAATTTTCACGGAACCGTGTTGTGCTCCATGAATTCCATTGAGATGCATGACCAATGTGGTCTTGCCTGCGCCATTGGGACCCAAGAGTGCAACGCGCTCTCCGGAACCAACTTTTAGATCTACGCCATAGAGAGCCTGATGGCCATCGGGATAGGCAAATGCAAGTTCTGAGATCTCAAGTGAGGGCGTAGACACTAAAACAACCACCTATCAAATAGCGCAACAGAAAGTGCTGTTACTGGGAGTAGGAAGGCTATCCAGAGCGGTGGGTGATGGTCGTGAAGATCCATCTTTGGCATCTGGCCGTTGAATCCACGTGAGAGCATCGCAAGATGCACTCGCTCGCCACGTTCATATGATCGGATGAAGAGAGTTGCAGCAACGCTAGCAAGAATTCTCCAATCGCGAATTCCCCTTGGCTCAAATCCACGAGATGCTCGAGCCACGCGCATGCGTTCCATCTCATCGGTAACGACGTTGATGTAGCGAAGCATGAAGGAAGCGATGTTGACCATCAATGAAGGAAGCTTCAATCTCTCAAGGCCTAGGAGAATTCCACGAGCTGTCGTGCTTCCAGAGAGAACAATCGCGCCAAGGACTCCGAGAGTGCCTTTTGCGACAATCGCGCCACCTGC
>RGOY01000097.1 GCA_010028225.1 Actinomycetota bacterium | reverse complement strand
GCAGGAATGGCTTTACTCCTGGCGCTCTCTACTCTCGTCCTCATTTCCTCTCTTATCTTTCATTTTCGAGTGGTGATGGATCTAACTACAGTGATCGCTCCAGGGATTTTTGGTGGACTTGCTTTGATTGTCATTCAAGTTCTATATCTGCCAAATCTGATTGTTGCGACGCTTGGCTATATCTCAGGCGCGGGCGCACATCTTGGTGCTGATTCAATTGTCGCGCCCTTTGTCCATCAACTTGATCAGATTCCTGCGATTCCTCTGCTCGGCGCACTTCCTCGTGGACTCTTCCCTTTTGCCATTCTCGGAGCAGTTACTGTTGTAGCTCTCGGATTCTTCATTCACCTTAAACTTCACCAGCGCTTTGGTAGTGATCGTGCACCCGCAATTTCTCTGGCTTTCTTCGCAGGTCTATCGCTTATTCTTGCCTTACTCTCGAGTGGTCAGTTGGTCAGTGCAGCGCTCTCGCAGGTCGGTGTTTCCTGGTGGCGATTTCCGCTGGTCCTTACCGGAGAAGTTGCCCTCGGGATGGCGCTTTCGAAGAGTCTGATGCTGATGCGACTTCGCCGAAGCAAGGCTCGAGACGTTGACGTAGATTCCGCTCCATGAAGCGGCGAGCACTTGTCTCGGTTACAAATCGGGATGGACTGGTCGAGCTTGTCACGGCGCTGATTCAATCCAATTACGAGGTAGTCGCAACGAGCGGAACTGCTAGAACTTTGCAGGTATCTGGGATTCAGGTGACTTCAATTAGTGAAGTAACAGGAGTTGCAGAACTTGCTGGCGGTCGAGTCAAATCTCTACATCCCAATATCTTTGCCGGAATCCTTTGCGATCGAGACTCTCAAGAAGAGATGGCCGAATTAGAGCACTCTCACATCTCACCAATCGATATCGTCGTGGTAAATCTCTATGACTTTGCTTCGAATCCGACGATTGAAGCGATAGATATTGGTGGCACTGCGCTCATGAGAGCAGCAGCAAAAAACCATCGCTTTGTCACTGTGCTTGCTCACCCTAATCTCTACCAAGAGTTCATTGATTCCCTTCCATTGGGGCTTTCGGATCATCGCCGGCAGGAGCTTGCTGGAATCGCTTTTGCTACCACGATGCAATATGAGATGGAGATAGCACGCCACTTTGCCCCGTCACTTCGCTATGGCGAGAATCCGCACCAAGGTGGCGCAATTGTTGGGACCTGCGTTGGTATTGCGGGAGCAAAACGAATAGATACGAACAAGAGCAAATTGCTTTCCTATAACAATCTCCTTGATGCAGATGCGGCTTGGCGAGCAGCATCCGACCATAAGCAAAGTACTTGCGCAATCATCAAACATGGAAATCCCTGTGGCATTGCCTCAGGTGAGTCTTCTCTTGTCGCATTCAAGAAAGCCTTGGAATCTGACCCAGTCTCAAGTTTTGGTGGAGTCGTGGCGATCAATGCCGAAGTTGATGAGAACCTCGCAAAGAACTTGAGTGAGATCTTTTTGGAGGTGATTGTGGCTCCAGAGTTCACGCCAAGAGCGATTGAAGTCCTGGCAACGAGGAGAGAGTTGAGGCTGCTTCAGGTCGATGCTAAGAAGCACATTCCTACCGTCACCGGCCATTTCATCTCGGGTGGCTTGCTCTTACAAGAAATCGATGATGTCCACTCTGATCCACTTGATTGGGAATTGGTCGCTGGAGATGAACTAAATCTCGAAATGATGGAAGAGCTACGTTTCGCATGGCGATCTATTCGATCTGTGAAGAGTAATGCGATAGTGATCGCAAAAAACCAGGCAACAGTGGGCATTGGAATGGGTCAAGTGAGTCGCGTCGATGCAGCACGATTAGCAGTAAGCCATGCTGGCGATCGAGCCCAGGGTGCGTTTGCAGCGAGCGACGGCTTTTTTCCCTTTCCAGATGGCGCAGTTGAACTTGCTCGTGCCGGAGTGCGTGCGATTGTTCAACCGGGCGGAAGCAAAAGAGATAATGAAGTGATTGAATCCATGGCAAGTATGGGTGTCACGATGTATCTCACTGGCAGAAGGCACTTCTCTCATTAGTCGATGAATTAGACTCATCGAGTGATCTCACTTGATGGTAAGTCAATCGCTTCTCAAGTCAGGAGCGATATCAAGGATTACATCGATAGTCTGAAGAAGACGAGAGGCGCGTCGATCCCAGGACTTGGGACAATCTTGGTGGGCGATGATCCAGCATCAAAGAGTTATGTCGCAGGTAAACATCGCGACTGTAGCGAAGTAGGCATTAACTCATTTCGAATCGACTTACCCGAATCAGCATCGAGTAAAGATATTCTCAAGGCAATATCTTCACTCAACTCAGAGCCCGGCTGCACTGGATTTCTTCTACAACTTCCACTTCCCAACGGCCAAAGTCATCAGCGCTTCCTTGAAGCCATTAATCCAAAAAAAGATTGCGATGGTCTGCATCCGGTGAATCTCGGCAAATTGGTCTCTGGCGCTAATGCGCCGCGACCATGTACACCGGTCGGAATCATTCGATTGCTTCGCGCCTACAAGATTGAACTCTCTGGCGCAAAAGTTGCGATTGTTGGACGTGGTGTCACTGTAGGTAGACCACTTGCCTTGATGATGAGTGATCGAGATGTCAACGCAACGGTGAGCGTGATCCACACTGGTACAAGAGATCCCGAGGAGGCAATCAAGCGCGCTGACATTGTGATTGCAGCTGCCGGAAAGAAATGGATGATCAGGAAAGAGATGATCTCCACCGGCGCAACTGTGGTTGACGTTGGTCTAACCAGAGATGCAATCACTCTTGTTGGCGATGTTCATCCCGATGTCTCACAGGTCGCTGGTGCGCTCTCGCCGGTTCCTGGGGGTGTTGGCCCGATGACGCGTGCGATGTTGCTGGAGAACATCATTCGGATCCATCGCGGGGAGTTTGAGGAAGTGGTCGAATAGATGATGCAAGCGATACGAGCTGGACTTAATCTGGTTCGAAATCTTGGACTAGCAGTCATATTGCTCGGACTCTTCCTCGCAATCTTCGTCAATGTCCGCTACGGGGCTATCTCAATGGGTTTTGGACTTGGCGTACGGACCATTGCGGAGATGTTGGCCCAAGGGGAGAAGCGTCGTCTCCAGTTGATCATTCCGTTGATCATCGCTGTGGCCCTGGTAACAGTCGCTCTGGCCCTACCTAATTCCTCAGCCTAATTCCTCAGCCTGATTCACACCTAGCGCTTTCAAGAGCACTTACCCCGAATTCTTCATGCTTCGCATCCGCAGGTAACATTGCCCTCACTTCAAGTTACTTGAGAACTCTGATTCGATGTAGTGGAAGGTGTGGACCTTAGATGGCGCGCAAAGGAAAAGTCACAGTAGTCGGAAGTGGTTTCTACGGATCTACGACAGCGCTTCGGCTTGCTGAATATGACATCTTTGAAACGGTTGTTCTCACAGATATTGTCGAAGGAAAGCCCGAAGGAATAGCGCTCGATATCAATCAATCTCGATCGATCGAGGGATTCGAGACTAAAGTGATTGGTCAGAGCACCACTGCAGAAGGCGCAGGATATGAGGCGATTGCTGGATCAGATGTCGTCGTGATAACTGCAGGACTGCCAAGAAAGCCTGGAATGAGCCGGATGGATCTCATCGGCGTCAATGCCGGAATTGTGCGTGGCGTTGCCGAGAATGTTGCAAAGCATGCCCCAGGTGCAGTTGTCATCGTCGTCTCTAATCCTCTTGATGAGATGACTGCGCTTGCTCAGATCGCGACGAAGTTCCCACACAATCGAGTTATGGGACAGGCGGGGATGCTTGATACAGCGCGCTTCACTCATTTTGTCGCCGAGAAGTTGAATGTTCCTATCTCCTCAGTTGCAACGCTCACTCTTGGTTCTCACGGCGAAACAATGGTTCCGGTGCCAAGTCGATGTACTGTCAGCGGAAAACCACTCAAGGATCTCCTGTCGCAAGAGGAAATCGCGGGCCTGGTTGATCGGACTCGAAATGGTGGCGCAGAGATCGTCGCTCTCTTGAAGACTGGATCGGCTTACTACGCGCCATCTGCTGCGGCAGCGAGAATGGCGAAGGCCGTGATTGAAGACTCTGGCGCTGTGATGCCAGTCTGCGCCTGGGTCGAAGGACAGTACGGAATTTCCGGTGTCTATCTTGGCGTTGAGGCTGCGATTGGTCGCGAAGGTGTCAAGAAAGTCGTTGAAACTGAGTTAGAACAAGGTGAGCGCGATGCGCTCTTGGTGGCTGCAGAGGCAGTCCGTGCCAAGCAGAACGATGTGAAGGATCTCTAAATGAACAAGATTAAAGTCGCTGGAACCGTCGTCGAGCTCGATGGCGACGAGATGACTCGCATCATCTGGGCCTTCATCAAAGAGCAATTGATTCTTCCTTATCTTGATGTGAATCTTGAGTATTACGACCTCGGCATCGAGTATCGCGATAAGACAGATGATCAGGTGACTATCGATAGCGCTAACGCGATAAAGAAGCATGGTGTCGGCGTCAAATGCGCGACTATCACTCCTGATGAGGCACGCGTCAAGGAATTTAACTTGAAGAAGATGTGGAAGTCGCCGAATGGAACCATCCGAAACATCCTCGGTGGCGTTATCTTCCGTGAGCCGATTATCATCAAAAATGTACCAAGGTTGATCCCGCACTGGACGAAACCAATCGTCATCGGTCGTCACGCATATGGCGATCAATATCGCGCCACTGATTTCAAGGTTCCTGGTGCTGGAACTCTGACAGTCACCTTCACGCCAGAGGATGGATCGGCCCCGATGGAATTTGAAGTCTTCAAGTTCCCTTCTTCTGGTGTAGCAATGGCAATGTATAACCTCGATGATTCAATCAGAGATTTTGCTCGCGCATCTTTCAACTACGGCTTAGCCCGCAAGTACCCGGTCTTCCTCTCGACCAAGAACACGATCCTTAAGGCATATGACGGCCGATTCAAAGATATTTTTGCTGAAGTCTTCGAGAAGGAGTTCAAAGCAGAGTTTGATAAGAATGGCCTCGAGTACGACCATCGACTGATCGATGACATGGTCGCTACTTCACTTCGCTGGGAAGGCGGATACATCTGGGCTTGTAAGAATTACGATGGCGATGTTCAATCAGATACCGTCGC
>RGOY01000096.1 GCA_010028225.1 Actinomycetota bacterium | reverse complement strand
CGCCGAGTGCGATGTTCTCTGCAACAGTGAGCGAATTAAAAAGGCGTCCGGATTGAAAAGTGCGAGCGATTCCTGCTCGTGCTCTTTTATCGGGCGACATTCCATCAAGTGGAGCTCCATCAATCGTCACCGTGCCGCCATCTTGCGGCTCATAACCCGCGACAATGTTGATCAGCGTGGTCTTTCCTGCGCCATTGGGACCAAGAAGTCCCACAGTTTCACGCGGTTTGATTGTGATTGAGACATTGTCGAGTACTTGAAGGGCGCCAAATGCTTTGCTGATTTCACGGGCAGCAAAACCCTGAGCTGACATCGTGAAGGCTCCCTTCATCCTTAGTTACTTGCAAGCGTATTCAACGCTGTGAGATATGGAACGGGGCGCACCGCTTATCTGGCGGGCGCCCCGTTCTTGTAAATCGCTAGATGCGAGTTACGTGGTCCTTAAAGGACTGGCTTCTCAGCAGCTCTGTATTCCACGAACTGGTGCTTGCCACCATTGACAGTGATAACTGCCATTGGTCGCTTCACGTTGACGTGGAGATCTGGTGAGAAGGAGGTAGGACCTGCGGTGAGGTCCTCATCCTGGAACTTATTGAATTCAGCTGCGAGGGCTGCGCCATCGAAGGAGCCAGCGCGCTCAGCAGCGAGCTTGAAGGCTTCGATCGTGGATGCGCCGGTGATAAGACCACCAGTTGCAGCATCTTGACCTGTCTTCTCCTTGAATGCAGCGAGGAGATCGACAACCTTCTGATTTGGATCATCACCGAAGACCGATGCATAGGTCACGGTGTAGAAGTTGCTCAAATCTGGAACAGCGCCGAGCCAGAACGCACCATCCATACCGAATCCGGAGATGACTGGAGTGTTAAGTCCGCCATTTCGGATTGCAGCAAGTGCCTGTGCGCCACCGCCTGGGTAGGAGCAGAGTGCAATGACATCTGCGCCATCCTTCTTAGCGTTTGCCACCTGTGCGGTTACTGGCTTATCAAGTGCGCCAGCCTGAGTCTGTGTGAATTGCTGGACTGACTTCACGGTTCCACCAAGTTCGGTGTAGCGAGTCTCGAATGCATCGCACTGTGAAGTTGTGTAAGCAATCGACATATCCTTAAAGAGCGTCACAGTCTGACCAAGGTTTTCGAATGCGTACTCAGCCATGATCGCTGCTTCACCAGGAACAGCAGAGCCCATCGAGTAACCGAGGTCAAGGCCATTGTCTGGTCCCATCGCGGTTGAACCGACGCAAGGTGCTACGACGAGCACACCTGCATCATTTGCAACCTGTGAGGATTTTGCATTGATGTCATAGTCGCAGGTAACGAGAAGCATCTTCGCACCCTTTGCGATCAGATCAGTTGCGATCTGTTGTCCCTTGTCAGGATTTGTTTCGGTGTCGACTGCCTCAAGGACGAGTTGGCAACCATTGACGCCACCTTCGGCGTTGATCTTGTCTACAGCAATCTGAGCGGTAGCGAGTGCTGGGCCATCGAATGGCGACATGAAGCCAGTCTGTGCCATCGCTGCGCCGATCAAGATTGGCTCGGTGCAATCGATTGCCTCTTCACCACTATCAGATGAGCAACCAACGAGCCCCGCGAATGCAAGCATTAGCGCAGAGATCGTGATTGCGAATCTCTTCGTCTTCTTCATCTACTCTCCTTCGAGTAAGTCGAACGCGACAAATCGGTTTTGCGCGCCCATCAGGGACCGCTTCGGCTTTCCCCGAAGGCGGATGCCTCATCTTTCTACTCAGGGTAGGCGTGGTCAATGATTCCAAGAGGCGATTCAGGGGCGATGGGTCGGGATTGAGCGCGAAAAGATGTGAAATCGCTCATGGTGGGCGGGGTTATATTTGGCTTTCTTCTGAAAGGGGATCCCCACTCTTGACCCTCGACACGGCCTCGCGTTATCGCCATCTCTTTCCAGTTTTCGACCGAGTCACTTATATCAACTCCTGCTCGCAAGGCGCGCTCGCATATCAAGTTCGAGCGGCACTCGATGAATATCTCGACGGCATGGAGTCCGAGGGTGCGCTCTGGGATCTCTGGGTGACAAAACAAGAAGAAGTGCGTGGACTGATTGCAAAAGTTTTTGGAACGAGTGAATCGAAAGTAGCGGTCACACCCTCTGCTTCAGCAGCGCTTAACTCCTTGATGTCAGCCTTCGACTTCTCACGAGGTCGAAAAAAGATTGTCACTACGAGTCTGGAATTTCCAACACTCGGTCAGATTGCCCACGCACAAGAACTTCGCGGCGCGAGAGTTGTCCATATTGCTGCAGAACCAGATAACACTTTAGATCTAGCAAAGTTAGAGAAAGCGATAGATGAAGATACCGCTCTCATAGCAGTTACTCATGTCTGTTATCGAAATGGCGCGATGACCGATATCAAGAGCGTAGTGGAGATTGGGCATCGGCATGGAGTTCCAGTCCTTGTCGATGCTTATCAATCAGGTGGCGCAATGCCAATTAATTTTGACTCACTAGGTGCTGATTTTCTTATAGGTGGTGGGCATAAATATCTGTTGACTACTCCAGGCCTTGGATTTTTACTCGTCAACGGCAATTCCAAATTCATCCCAACAAATACCGGCTGGTTTGCCGCGAGAGATATTTTTGCGATGGATATCTTTAACTATGACCCTTCACAGGAAGCGCGTCGTTTTGAGGGTGGAACGCCACCGATTCCCACGCTTTATGCATCCGCAGCAGGAATCAAGTTACTTCTCGACGTGGGCATCGAAGAATCATGGAACCATACTCGAGCGGTGCACCGGCAGCTACGCGAAGGATTAACGGCTTTGCGCGCTCAAGTGGCTACACCTGCAGGAGACGGCAATCACGCTGCCATGATTGCGGTGAAAACGAAAGATGAGCACGCGATGGTCAATGCCTTAGGAAAGGAGCGCGTCGTGGTTTCGTCGCGCGATGGCAACCTCCGTATTAGTCCGCATTTTTACAACAACCATCACGATGTAGATCGAATTCTCGCCGCAATTCATAAGCACCGAAACCTCTTAGTTTGATGAGTGATTGGACTCGAAGGTGAGTGCGGGAATTGTTAGGCATGCATCTACTTTGATTGGTAAAGAAGTAGGAGTTGGGGTTAAGAGTTTTGAAATCGTTCCACCAGGCCCCTATGCAGAGGCAATGTTTGCACATCAGTATGTTTTGGATTCTGGGTCAGCACATAGATTTGAAGCCAGTGGTTATGACCTTTATTTCTACGTTCTCGCGGGTGCAGGCTCGGCAACTTTTGAGAACCTCAAGTTTGGATCTCTCACCAAAGATAATCACTTAACTGAAGAAAGTCACACCGTTGCGCTCGCCGAAGGAAGTGCTATCTCACTTCTAGATGGTGAGTCACTGCTCTTGAACTGCCAGGATTCCAATAAATCGATGGAAAATCTACAAATCTTGGTGGCAAGCGTTCCTTCTCCGGTTACACCTTGGGCAAATCATCTCAAGCGAGAGATAGACTCAGGATCGCGAGTTGCAACAACTCGCCTCGGCGCAGCCCAGCATCAAGCAGCAACCGGAGATAGACAATTCGAAGTCCTTTTTGATTCTTCTAATGGAAGTCGCGGTGCAACACTGTTCGTCGGGTTTATACCCTCATCAGGTGCGCCACAGCATTACCACCTCTATGACGAGATCTGCGTGATTGTTCGGGGTAATGGTGCTTTTGCCAGTCCGGATGGAAGCGAGCAGAAACTGATCAAAGGTTCAGCCTTCCACGTCTCTCCCCGTCTATTGCACGCTATTCACAATCCGAACGAAGAGGATCTTTGGATTCTGGGACTTTTTCGACCTGAAGGTTCAGCCTCGGCAGCGTTCTATCCAGATGGTCGTCCTGCGCCTGTAGATCCAGTGAGATGACGCTCACTACGCAAGAGAACGATTTGGCGCTTCACCTCAATTGGGTCACAGGTCTATCCTGACAACATGAGTTACGCAAAGCCTCCAGTACTTCAAGGAACAGCCAAAAGTGATTACGAAAATTACGTTCGCACCGATGAGTTGTTGAGTCTGCAAAAAGGGCCAGATGAATGGGAACATCGCGACGAACTCTTGTTTGCAGTTGTCCATCAATCTTCTGAGCTTTGGCTGAAACTAGCGACCAGTGAAGTTAATGAGACGATCGCACAGCTTAAAAGCAATAATCTTCGTGAGGCACACAGGCTCTTAAGTCGCGCTGTGCTCTGCATTCACCAAACTCACAACGCTCTCGACATGTTAGAAAAAATGTCACCGTGGGACTACCAGCAAGTGCGTCGCGCGCTTGGTCACGGGTCGGGTTTTGACTCACCGGGATTCAATGGTCTTCGAAAGGCCGTACCCCAACTGGGAAAGGAATTTCATCGATTGTTGGGCGAGGAGAAATTATCTTTGCTTGACCTTTTCCTTAACGATAGGAAATATGAGGATCTCTACCAGTTGGCAGAGTGGCTCTTGGAGCTAGATGAGCGAATTGGGCTTTGGCGCCAACGCCATTTCAAGGTAGTGGAGCGAAGTATCGGGATGAAAGTGCAAGGAACCCAGGGAACCCCGGTTGAGATTCTTGCCAAATTGAATTCATTCTCGTTTTTCCCTGAACTCTGGGATATTCGAACAGATATTACAAATTACGCACTAGTGCAAGAGAAGTGAGCCTCGCGGAGGCATTGAGGAATCCGTTCTCTCGGTATCGTATGGGCCTCAGGGCCCTTAGCTCAGTCGGTAGAGCAATGGACTTTTAATCCGTGGGTCGTCGGTTCGATCCCGACAGGGCCCACCAAGTGTGTCACGTTACCTTCGAGTCCCGTCTAGTGCCTTGTCACATTCCTGACGAAGCGTGATTCTACGAATAGGCTTTAGCTATGAAAGCCCAATCAATATACAAGCGCGTCGGGACTCTTTTACTAATTCTGGGCCCACTAACAACCCTGTTGGTTTCCCCTTGGTCCAACTTTGATCCAATTAACCTCATAAAACTTCTAGCAGTTACCTCGCTTTCTTTTGCGGCATTCGCTCTATCAATAACCGCAAAGGACCGAAATCGAGAACTCAATGTGCGTGGATTGAGTTATCTTGCTGGATTCTTCGTGGTTTGGATGTTAATAGTTTTGTTTGTCAGTGGCGCACCCTTTGATCAGCAGATTTGGGGTGTTTTTGGCAGAAACACCGGCTTCCTT
>RGOY01000095.1 GCA_010028225.1 Actinomycetota bacterium | reverse complement strand
GATCATCGCTCCTGCAGCGAGCAAGTTGTAATCAGTGACGAATTCTCCGGTCAGACGACCGAGTGCCGAGGTAATCGGACGCTTGTTGTCATCTTTCATAAGAACTAGAGCCCAGAAGAAGTCGTTATAGATCCAGGTCGTCATCAATACTGCGAGAGAGGCAAGGGGTGGGCGAAGGAGCGGGAGCATCACGTTGAAGTAGTGACGAAAGACTGATGCACCGTCAACGAGAGCGGACTCTGAGATCTCCTTCGGGATGGTCTTCATATAGGAAGAGAGAACGAAGGTGGCAAAGCCCATCTGGAACGCCACATGAATCAAAACCACGCCCCACTGCGAGTTATAAAGCAGACTTCGATTACCGACAAGATCGCCAATTTCGAGATACATCTTGAAGACCGGAATGAAGACAAGTTGAGCAGGAAGGAGATTTCCGGCCGTAAACAAAAGAAGCATTCCCACGTTGAATCTAAAGGAGTAACGAGAAACAACGAATGCGATCAGCGAACCAAGAAAGAGGGTAAGAAATACTGCAGGGAGTGTGATTGCTACAGAGTTGGTGAGATAGGTTGGAAGCTCCATTCGAGAAATTGCTTCGCTGTAGTTTCCAAGACCCATCTCCTTCGGCCAGGAGAAAGTCCCGTAAGCACGAACATCTTTATATGGCCTAAACGAAGACCAGATGGTCCAGACAATTGGAAATAACCAGACGAGTGCGAAGAGCCCAATGAAGAGCGAGATGAATCGGTCTTTGACTTTCTGTCGATTTCGATATCTTTCCTCAACCACACTAGTAGTTGGCATTACTTCACATCCTCTTTGAACTGTTGCCTGAGATAGGCGAGGATGGGTCCAATCGAGAGAACAAAGAGAATCACTGCATAAGCAGCACCCTTCATCGAAGCGCCTTCACCTGCGATATTTTGAAATACCAATACGCCAAGAATTGGCATGCCTGCGGAGGTGCCATAGATGATGTAGATGATGTCAAAGGCGCGAAGCGTCTCTATTATCGTGATTACTACGACAATGATGTTGACTGGCTTCATCGAAGGAAATATCACACGCTTGAATGTCTGCCACTCTGTCGCACCATCTATTGACGCTGCTTCACGTAGCGATGGGTCAATTGCTTTCAATCCTGCTAAATAGAGAAGCATGATGTAGCCGATATGTCGCCATGAGGCGATCGTCAAAATGACATAGAGATTCCATCGATCATCACCAAAGAAGGAGACTGCATTTGTTATATCTCTTCCGATAAGGCCATTGACGAACCCATCAGGACGAAGCATGAAATTCCAGATGATGCCGATAACTGCGAGCGAGAGAATTACTGGCATGTAATAGGCCGATTGATAGAACTTATGGCCGCGTATCTGACGATCAATTTGATAAGCAAGAAGAATGCCAAGCGGGGTCGCAATCAGCGCGAACCAGAGCAACCAAATCGTGTTGTTCTTGAGTGCAATACGAAATGCAGGAGTGTCAAAGATGATGTTGGTGTAGTTGGCGATTCCAGCCCATTTGATATCGGAGAAACGGATCCCAGTCCAATAAGTGAAGGAGAGGCCGATTGTTGCAACCGCTGGAAACCAGACCAGCGCTACATGAAGGAATGTCGGGATGCCGACGAAGACTCCGAGAGTTACGCGATCTTTCTTTGAAAATGCTCGACGGCGGCGGGTCTTCCCACCCACCGCCGTCGAAGCCATCTCTTACCTCTTCCTCTTCTAGTTACTCGATCTACTCAAGCGACTAGAGCGGAGGAAGTGCATCCCATTGTGACTGGAGAGATTCCAAGATGCTTCCGACATCCTTTGGATTCTTGAACCAGCTCTGGAGTGCAGGACCAACAACTGGACCAGCGAAATCTGGTCTCGTGTCGCGATCCAAGAACTGAGTGATGTACTTCGCCTCTGCCATAACAGCGAGTTGCTGCTTCTGGAATGCGTCGTAGGTTGAAGTGTCCTGACCGCTATTAGCAGAAGTCATTGGGACGCCTGTATCAAGCATCGCCTGGACGCCTTCCATATCACCTGCGAACTTAACGAAGTCCTTACCACCATCTGGATTTGCACCATTAGCAGCAGCACAGAAACCATCGATAGGTGCATCGATAGTGTCACGAGCATGCTCAGGATTGATCTCAGGGAATGGAATGATCCAGAGATCCTCATAGTCCGCATCGGACTGTTCCTTGAAGTTGGCGCCAAACCATGAACCGTTGAAGAAGAGACCAGCTTTGCGCTGCAGAAGCAACTGCATTGCGCCGTCCCACTCAAGGTCAAGAACATTGGTGTTCATGTAAGGAAGGAGCATCTCCCAATACTTGAAGACTTCACGTACGCGATCGTCGGTCCACTTCTCGCGACCACCGAGGAGGTCGACATGGAATTGGTATCCGTTGATACGTGCATTGAGGATGTCGAAGGTTCCCATCGCTTCCCAACCGCCCTTATCAGCGGATGCGAGACCGATGAGTCCCTTGCCCTTCATTCCTTCAAGAACTGCCATCAAGTCATCCCATGAGTAAATATCCTCTGGATCCAAACCGATGTCAGCGATCATCGACTTGCGGTAGTGAAGACCCCATGGATACCAGGACTGTGGGATGAAGTACTGCTTGCCATCAAGACCGGTTGATGCAATCTTGTATGACTCAGCGTACTGATCGCCAATCTCTTCCCAAACATCAGAGAGATCAACGAGCAAACCTTGCTCTGCGAAGAATTGCATGCGGTATCCAGCCATCCACTGGAACGCATCATCTGGCGTTCCTTGGAGGTATTGGGAAAGGTTGTTCTGGAATGCATTTGATTCTGTCGCGTTGTAGGTGACTGTGTTACCAGTCTTTGCCTCATAAGCAGCTACAAGCGCTTTGAGCTGCTTTGTTGGTGACTCATCAACAGTACGTGCACCGAAGGAGAGCGGACCAGTTGCAGCGTCGCCACCACACGATGACAGAAGAGCGCCACCGCCAACGAGACCTGCTGTACCGATTGCAGCACCTTTGAGTACTGAACGACGAGAAACCCCATTTGTAACTTCAGACATTCGAATGCCTTTCTTGAGAGAGGCGGGGTGCCCCTTCTCACCCCTGAACCTACTGAGGGGTAGTCGCGTAGGCAATGATCTGGCGTGACGAATTTGGGACTCTTTTGCTCCAGATGGATGGTTTGAACCCCTTTGGAAGGGTTCGTGGGGTTTCTGAGTGAAGGCCTTGAAGAAGTTGAGGTTGTGAGCGGGCAAGAACTTACGCGGTCAGTACGTAGATCTCACCGTCAATTTCACTCGTTGTGAAGGTAGGAAGACCTGTTGGCGCAGGGCCACTTTTTCGCGCGCCCGTTGCTGCATCGAAGTAAGAGAAGTGACATTCACAGACAAGCTCTGGACCATTTGGAGTTACCGCACACCCTGCATGAGTGCAATAGATATCGAGTGCACTTACGCCTGAGGTCGAACGGAAGAGCGATAACTTCACACTGCGTCCTGCCAGATTAATTCCTGTGAAAATTTTTGATTCGCCCACTGCAATCTGATTCGACTTCGCAATAAAGAATCCGTTTCGCTTAACAGTTGCACTTGGGGTTGGGGTCGCAGTCGGTGAAGGAGTTGATGTAGGTGTCGGAGTAGGAGTTGATGTGAGTGATGGCGTAGGCGAAGGTGCTGAAGATGGGGATTGTGATGGTGTGGAAGTTGCAGTTGGAGTAGGAGTAGAAGTTGGAGTAGCGATAGGAGATGAAGTTGCAGTAGCAACGGGTGATGCAACCGCTCTCCTGATTTTCTTTCCGCGTTTCCACGTCAAACGACCGCTCTTTCGAATACAGCTGTATGCATAACCATTGAAAATAATTTTCTGGCCAACGCGAACACACTTCGCCGCAGGTTGAGCGAACGCAGTATTTGGCAAGACTGATGCAACTGCGGTCAAACCACCTGTAAGTAGGGCACCGACAAGTCCTCTTCTCGTGACATCTGAGGATTGGTTGCTGCTTTCCATGTCCGAAGCGAATCACTTTCGAAAACAACCTGCCAGTTGAATCACCGAATCTTGGATAGGGGCGATTAGGCTTGAGGTGAGAATGATTCAGTCCTGAGAATCGGCTGAAAGGGGAAGATATGAATTTGGCCTATGAAGTTCTCGTGGTCCTGCACTTTATAGGAATGGCTGGCTTACTCGGCGGCCTCTTGGTTGGAGTGAGTGAAAAACCTTTGCGAATCAAAGTAGCAAGCCTTCACAGCGGGCTACTCGTTCTTCTCGCAGGAATATTCTTGATCATCGTCAATGCGATGCAAAATGCCAAAGATGAATCGGTTGAACTTCTTGATCACGGCAAATTAGGTGTAAAACTCCTATTCGTTATCGCGATTCTGGTTCTTGGGTTCCTCAATGTGAAGAAAGCCGAAGTGAAGCGATCCACCTACATGACTATCTTCACCTTAGCCCTTGCTAACGTGCTGATAGCAGTATTCTGGTGACCATGAATCTCTATCCAAAAGCATCGGCACAGCATCGACTTGGCGGTTACTTCCTCGATGTAGCTCTCTCCATCGTCACTTGTGGCATTGGGTGGTTAATCTGGAGTTTGGTGATCTGGGGGCAGGGCCTGACGCCAGCGAAACAGATTCTCAAGATGCGAGTCGTTGCTGAGAACCAACGCACTAATGCGACTTGGGGACATATGGCAATCCGACAGTTTCTTATTCCAATTGTTTTTGCCATTCCCGGCTTAATTTTTCAAGCACTGGGTGGATTTGCAACTGGTTTTGATGATGCCTATTCCTCAGATCCTCTCGCAGGTGCGGGCTTGACAATCCTAGGAAGTTTGATTGGACTGGCAATTACATTGACTGATGCCCTTTGGATATTAAAGGGTAGCCAACTCAAGCGAGTAACTGATCTCTGGGCAAAGACCATTGTGGTCAATGAAGCAAATCCGATAACTAGCTGACCTCGTTCAGCAACAGAAGGAAAAGGGCAGTGCTACGGAATCAAAAAGAGAGCTTGGAGATTCCTGGCTATCGAATTAGATGGCTGACCAAAGCGGTCTATAGCCAAGCGTTTGAGCTCTTTATTGCCGCCATCATCATGCTCAATGCCATTGCACTCGCTTTATTGACGATGAAGAACATTGATAGCGAGGTGAGGGAGTCACTTGAGACTTTTGATCGGATTGCGCTCTGGATATTCATCGGAGAGCTAATCGCTCGCATCATCTCTTATGGAAGCAAGCCATGGATGTTCT
>RGOY01000094.1 GCA_010028225.1 Actinomycetota bacterium | reverse complement strand
CGTTGATGAGACTTTAGAGACGACTTCGAACCCGACAAATATCGCCAGAGTAAATATTGCAAGAAGTGCCATCGCTTCGCTCATTGAATGCTCACTTCCTCTTCACACCGTCATGTGTAACGGCACTTGCTTCGATGATCTCATCGCCAAAATCGAGGTGGATTGTGGCAATCTGCTTTCCATCTTGTTCTTCACTCTTAATCATCAAACCAAGGAGATTGACCAAGTTCTTGGAGTAGAGCGATGATGCATGGAAGGGGAGCTGGCTTGGGACATCTTTTCCGCCCCAGATCGCAACTCCGGTATCAGTAGTGATGGTTTCGCCAGCGATAGATCCTTCGACATTTCCGCCAGATTCAGCGGCGAGATCGACGATCACACTTCCTGGAGCCATATCGCTATACATTTCTTTCGTCACCAAAAGTGGCGCTTTGCGATTAGGGACGGCAGCAGTAGTAATCACGACATTGGACTTAGTGATGAAAGGTTTGAGAAGTTCGCGTTGTTTTGCTGCGCGCTCCTCGCTCATCTCTCTGGCGTAGCCGCCACTTCCTTCGAGTGATTCAAGTTCTAATTCGATGAAGGTGGCTCCCATTGATCGCACTTCATCCGCCGATGAAGGTCGCACATCGTAGGCAGAGACGACAGCGCCAAGTCTGCGCGCTGTTGCGATTGCTTGAAGTCCTGCGACGCCTGCGCCAAGGACAAGTACTTGAGCAGGAGTCACAGTTCCTGCGGCTGTCATCAAGAGCGGAAAGAATCGTGGCGAAAGTTCTGCACCGATGAGCGCAGCGCGATATCCGGCGCAGAGGGCTTGAGATGTGAGTGCATCCATCGATTGAGCGCGAGAAATACGAGGAATGAGTTCCATCGAGAAAGCAGTGACCCCAGCCTTCACCGCGGCATCAATTGATTCTGTCGCAGAGCCAGGCAGGAATGAGAGAGTGATGGCACCCTTCTTCATCGCGGCGAAATCTGCCGCCTGAAGTGGTTGGACTGAGAGGAGAAGATCAGCACCACCAAGAGCGCTATTTCGCTCAGAGTGTGGAAAGACTTTTGCCCCTTGAGATTGATATGCATCATCACTTGCATTTGCGCCAGCGCCAGCGTTCGACTCCACCTCAACTGAGATTCCTTGTTTGACGAGCTTTGCAACGACTTCAGGCATCAGCGCGACGCGATGCTCGCCATCTCTAATCTCTCTTAGGACTACTAAACGCACGGGATGAGCCTTCCATGCATCGGCATTTCTTGCCTGTTACTGAGGCGAAACCCTTGAAAAAGCGAGACTGCCTCTGACATCTACTGGCGCCCCTTGAGATCTCCACGAAGGAGATGGAAGAGAATCGCTTGAATCGTGGTCCTTCGATGGAAAGCCTGGCGCCAGATCAGCGAGCGTGCGCCATCAATCACCGTCGTCGCTACTTCCTCTTCACGGTGGGCGGGAAGGCAATGCATGAAGACTGCATCAGATGCGGCAAGTTTCATCAGAGAATCATCGACTTTGAATGGAGCAAGAGCTTGGATCTTCTCACTTCGATCAGATTCAGGATCGCCCATGGACATCCAGACATCTGTATAAAGAACTGAAGCGCCACTTGCTGCCTCTTTAGCATCATGGACGACTTCGATTCTCGCACCTGAAGTGAATTTTCTCCCGGCAATATCAGAACCAAAATGTTCAAAGATTGTCGTCCAATCGGCAAGAAGTTGAGTGGGATGATCTTCATCGGTCAATCCATTGATCACCGGAATCGTGGCATAGCGACCAAGTTCATCGACATCGGATTGTTTGAAGGTGCGAATGATCATCGCATCAGCAAACCCGCTGATGACTCTCGCCGTATCTGCAATCGTCTCACCACGACCAAGTTGAAGATCGTCGCTACGAAGAAAAATAGGATGTCCGCCAAGATGTGCCACTGCGGTCTCGGAAGCCAATCGAGTTCTTGTCGATGGTTTGGTCATGTAGATCGCGACGCTCTTGCCGGCAAGAGTGTGATGGGCTTTGAGCGGATTCGAAGCAAACTCTCTGGCTGTAGTCAGAATGGTGTCGACATCGCCACGAGATAAGTGCTCGGTTCGCAACAGGTCTTTCACCGAGTCAGTTTATAGAATCCCGTAATGCGCTCGCCCGAGGATCAACTCATCCTGGAAGAGAAAACCACGCCTGAGACAATCGAACCGGGTGACCATGAGCGCTTTTCGCACTATGTGCTCAAAGAGAAAGTGGTCGAATCTGCGGTTACTGGCAAGGCAGTGAGAGCGCTCTGTGGCAAGAAGTGGATTCCAAATCGTGATCCGATGCGGTTTCCGATCTGTCCGATATGCAAAGAGATCCATGCTGGACTTCGAAAGGGTCCTGAAGGATCAGACCAAGGTGCGAACTCAGGCGACTCGGCTTGATCATTGCTCTGGTGGTTTCCCCGTGAAAAGTTCGAAGATATTTACTCTCGTACTTTTTGCATTGATGCTCTCACTTCTTCCTAGCGCGCGTGCGCAGGAGAGCGTGACGACAACAACTCAAACAACAACGCAAACAACAACTCAAACGTTAACAGATCCCAATAAACCGCCACGTCGTATCTGGAGCGGATGGATTCCTTATTATTCAATGCGCACCTCGCTACCGGCTGCGGTCAACAATCAAGATCTCATCCGTGAGGTGATGCTCTTTTGGTACACAATCAAAAGCCCGACTCGAATCCTAGATCTCTACAAGGGAGCAAACCCAAGTGTGCCTATCGATACGCCACTGGCTCAACTAAGAAGTGCTGGCTATCTTCTTATTCCCACACTCACTGATGGCACCGAGAAACTTGAACTACAGAAGATTCTTGCCAAACCTAAAGAGCGGACGCAATTAGTCGCAACCATCATGGAGTTAGTGAGATCAAAAAATTTCGATGGCATTGATCTCGATCTCGAAGGCTTTGCATTTGTCGATGGAACAGCTTCGTGGGCCAAGACAGCGCCGCTCTGGGTGGAATTCGTGAAGGAACTCTCGGTAGCTCTCAAAGCAGAGGGCAAAATTCTCTCGGTCACAACTCCCGTGGCATTTGATCCCGCATCAGGAAAGCGTGGCTATTGGGTCTATGACTGGGCGGGAATCGCTCCCTACATTGATCGACTTCGAATCATGACCTATGACTACGCAACATCGCGCCCTGGTCCAATCGGTCCACTTTTCTGGGCAGAGGATGCACTCAAGTACGCAGTCAAAGTCATTCCCTCATCACAAGTATTTCTTGGTGTTGCAGGTTATGGCAGAGATTGGGTGACAAAAGTTGAAGGAACATGCCCGAAAGATGTGGCAGGAATAGTAAAAGTGGGAGCAAAAGCTTCGACATTTGTGATGCGAGATGCAGCAAATCTCATCGCAAAGAATGGCGCAAGCGCTGAATACCGAGTCCGTGAAGGCGAAGTCAATTTCACCTACCAACGCACCTATACCGGCGTGACGGCAAAGGGAACTCCCACAACATGCACCGCCTCTCGCACTGCTTGGTATCAAGACGCTCGCGGCTATACCGCTCGGGCAAATCTTGTTTCGAAGTATCGCCTCGGTGGACTCGTTGCGTGGACGATAGGTATGGAAGAAGTAAATGCAATCAGCGCTGTGAGATCTGTTGCCCGCGATATCGCACCTGATGTGGTCAGAGCAGATCTTCGAAGTGATCTCAGTCAGGTCCGCTACGGAGATGTCGTGACGCTCAATGCAGCATTTACTCTCGCGGATAAGGCCCCGGTCGCGAATCTGCCGATGACGATAGAGATGAAGCGCGAAGGTGGTGCATGGCGAAAGATTCACTCGGCGATTTCTGATGCGAGTGGAGTGGTCGAGGTAAGAACTGTGATTGGTCGCGGTGTCACATTTCGTGCACTCTCAGAGGGCAGTTGGGAACGACTTGCCTCATCATCGAGTGAGGTCAAGGTGGCTTCACGCCCGCTGCTGACACTCAACGCACCGACTTTGATGCGCGTTGGAAAGTCCGAGACACTCACCGCGACTCTCACGCCAACTATCGAAGGAGCAACGATTGCCTTAGAGCGATTCGATCGAGGCAAGAGCACTTTCGCTCTCATCTCGAAAGCGAAAGTTGATGCGGATGGTCAGGCTCGTTTCACTCATATCGAAAAGAGCGCAGGATTTACCTCACTTCGCCTTCGCCTGATCTCCAATCAACTCACCGCATCAGAACTTGGTGGAGAAGACCTAGTCTCATCTCCTCTCTGGGTGACGCTGCTTCAGCGATGAGCTGATGAGAGCGCATAATGTGCCCGTGGTAGCCGACACCCTCACGCCAGATCTTGATGAGGCGAGTGAGACTGATATTCGCCCCGATCGTCCCTGGATATGCGTTGTTTGGGATGATCCGGTGAACTTGATGAGTTACGTGACCCATGTATTCATGGTGCTCTTTGGTTATTCACGATTTAAAGCGACGGAATTGATGCTGAAAGTACATACCGAGGGCAAAGCGGTCGTTTCCAGTGGCACTCGTGAAGAGATGGAACGCGATGTCTCTCGCCTTCATGAGTATGGACTCTGGGCCACTATTCAACGCGATGATGAGTAACAGTAAGTGATGTCCGAGAAAGAGCCTTTGATTCGTCATACCTTCTCTTCACAAGAACGTTACATACTTATTAACCTTGCTGAGCAGATTCTTGAACTCCTGGGCTCACCGCCAGAGGCGCGAGATCCACTGCATGATGTCGTTGGCATCTCGGGAAGTGAACTCCCACCGGATGATCCAGTATTGAAGCGACTACTCCCAAGTGCCTATAAAGAAATTCAGGATGCTGCAGAGTTTCGCCGCTATACCGAGGATGCGCTTCGTGAGAAGAAGCGGGCGCATGCCTATCTGATTCGTGAGGCATTGATTGATGATGAAGGTCTTGGCGAAGAGATCGTACAAGGAGATAAGGATCTTGAGAGCACATCGATTCGAATCTCCATCAAGAGCGAGGATGCATGGAGTTGGTTAGGTGGGCTCAATGACATTCGCTTAGCGCTTGCTGTGCGCCTTGAAATCGGCGGTACAACGATGGGGGATTTACCGAGTGATAGCCATCGCGTTGACAAGGCCAATGCAGCAGGAGGTGTGAATGAAGCCCAAAAGAAAGTCCATCTCAAGTTCGAGTTGATGACCGATAGCGATCCGATGAAAGCTGTCTATGCGGTCTACAACTGGCTTGGTTGGCTACAAGAGGAATTCTTGAAGCAGATGGATCCTGAAGTTCAGAGTGAGTCAA
>RGOY01000093.1 GCA_010028225.1 Actinomycetota bacterium | reverse complement strand
CGACTCTTAGGTAGTGGCGACTTGGCGATTCAATTTGATGACCTTGATCTTGAGGCAAGCAGAGAAGATTCGATCACAGTGATCGAATGGGGGAGCGAACTGGCGCATCGTTTTACGGAAAGTTACCTACTCGTTGATATCGCATTCGTCGATGAACTCGATCCATCAAATCAGACGAGGAAAGTGGTGATTGAGAAGCGATGACCACTCTTGTTATCGATACCGCGACCTCACGCACCTCTGTCGGACTCTTTGATGGCGCGGTGCCACTCTTTGCCGGAAGGCATGATGGCGCGACGGAACATGGCGAGGCACTTCCACCGCTTGTATCTGGCGCGCTCGATCTTGGGCGCCCCATCACCCAAGTACTTGTGGGAATGGGTCCTGGTCCATTCACTGGCCTGCGTGTGGGAATCACATTCGCAGAAGTCTTCGCGAGAGCGAAAGGTGTTTCTTGGTCCGGCATTTGCTCACTCGATGGAATCGTCTCGGGCATCAAGGGCGAATACATCGTCGCAACTGATGCCAGGCGAAAAGAAATCTATTGGGCAAAATTTGATTCTGGAAAGCGAATCACAGAGCCGAAAGTTTCATTGCCGGAAGAGGTACGTGCGATGGGTTTGCCGGTATACGGCGAGGGTGCATCGAAGTATGGTTTCGAGGCCGATATCGACATGATCTATCCCCATCCACTTTTTATGCTGGCAGCACTTGAGTGGGCTGACGGCGTGCATCAACCAATGTATTTGCGAAAACCCGATGCCGTGCCGACGAGTGAGCGATGATGATTACTTATAGAAATCTCACTCTCGTTGACGCCATCGCAATATTTGAACTTGAGAAAGAAATTTTCGGAAAGCAAGCCTGGACTTTGGCTCAGGTCAAGGAAGAGCTCTCTGGTTCAAGGCGACTTTATCTGGGCGCACTTGATGACGAGAAGATTGTCGGGTATGCCGGCATCGCCGCAAATGGTGAGAGTGCAGATATCCATAATGTTGCGGTGCATGGAAATTACCGTCGTCAAGGAATCGCAAGAAGGCTTATTGCGCGCCTTGAACGATGGGCTAAGGATCAAGGCGCACAATTTGCGTTACTTGAGATGCGTGTGGGAAATGATGAGGCGCTACCGCTCTATAGATCCCTCGGCTATCAAGAAATTTCACTTAGAAAGGATTACTACGCACCTGGCATTGACGCGATTGTGATGAAGAAAGAGTTGGCAAGAGATGGGCATGATTCATGACGCAATCTCTGCCGTTGGTGTTGGGAATAGAGACCTCCTGCGATGAGACTGCTGTGGGAATTGTCTCTGGGCGAAAGTTGCTTGCGAATGTGATTGCCTCGAGCGTCAATGAACATGAAAGATTTGGTGGAGTTGTTCCAGAAATAGCAAGCCGTGCTCACTTAGAGGCAGTTTGGCCAGCAATAGCCCGAGCAACTAATGAGGCAAAAGTTTCTCTCGATGATCTCGATGCGATTGCAGTCACTGCTGGTCCTGGATTAGTCGGTGCCCTATTAGTTGGCGTCTCTGCAGCTAATGGATTGGCGCTCGCACTCGATAAACCGCTCTATGGGGTCAATCATCTTGCCTCACATGTTGCCGTTGATCTTTTAACGCACGATAAGACAGTCGGACCAGCAATAGCTCTACTAGTTAGTGGTGGACATTCATCGATTTTAAAATTGGATTCACTAGCGGGTTCTTACGAGCAGCTAGGTAGAACGCTGGATGATGCAGCGGGGGAGGCCTTTGACAAGATTGCACGGTTACTTGGCCTTGGATTTCCCGGCGGTCCATTGATCGATAGCGAAGCAAAATCAGGCAGAGCAGAGATTGATTTTCCACGCGGGATGACAGCAGCAAAGGATCAAGCCGATCACCGATTCGACTTCTCTTTCTCGGGGCTTAAAACGGCTGTCTCTCGGTATGTAAAGGCGACGCCTGAGTATCAGCGCGCCAATGTCGCGGCCTCCTTTCAAGAAGCAGTTGTTGATGTACTCACGATGAAGTCGATTGATGCCTGCAAAGAGAGTGGTATCGAAACGCTTCTCATCGGGGGCGGGGTTGCAGCCAACTCACGGCTTCGAGAGATGGCAGAAGATCGAGCTGCGAAGGCAGGACTCGAATTACGCATTCCACCGGCATCGCTCTGTACTGATAACGGCGCGATGGTGGCAGCTCTTGGTGCAGAACTTCTTCGACAAGGTGTGAAACCTTCAGACTTGGGTATCGCCGTCGATAGTTCAGCAAGTGTTTCAGTTGTTTCTTTTTAACCAAGCGAACAGTAATTGAGTATCAATCAGAGTCTATTTACAAAGAAATTATCCCTACCCCTTGTTCTCAAGACATGTTTCCGGCAGCGGGAACGATAAAAACAGGCTAAATTTACGGTCAATGAATCGGTGCCTTGCTGTATTCCTAGTACTTTTACTTTCATTTCCAAGTGTGTCTGCACACTCTAGTTATCGGTATGTTGATGATGGGTGGTCCTCTCCCGACTTGCCACAACAAGGCTACGTCAACGTTACTTTCTCCGAGAATGCGGGTGGAGCAATACTTTCACCGGGCGCTCCCTACTTGGCGTGGAATAACCAAAAAGATGGAGATGACTCACAGACTTTGCTTTGCAGCAGTATGAAAGACCCACGTTGTAGCGAAAAAACTGGAAGTTTCACTTACATGACCAGGCTTGTTGCTTGTTCGCAAGTCACCGATTTAGATTGTATTGAAAGCGTCAAGTTACTCTCATCAAATCAGGAGATTGTGGGAGAAGCGGTAGATGTTTTCCCTAAAGTCATTCGGACAACGTATGTTGAAGACTCATCAATCAAGTTGCCAAGAGCATCCTCTGGCCAAACCTGGTCATTTCCAGGCTTCACTCACATCGGCGGAAACCTTTTCTTTGTCAATGCAATTTTGGCCGGAAGTAAGAATTCATCAGAAAAATACTTCTCAACCGAGTCACTATCCATGAGTGTCTACGCCGTAGATTTCAAAGCAACCACCAGGGACGATGGCTCTAGTTCTGCGAGTGAGTCTCCTCGCGGATCAGGTTCGGTTCTAGGGGCAAATGGTATGTATGGCCCATATGAAGATGAGCGATATGAGTGTGTGATGAGCGGGGATTCGCTCTGTGCTAATCGACGCGAACTACCTGATGAAATTGGTTTCAGCGTTAGCCTCAGACTTTCTGCTTCTCCATCGGGATGGTTACATGGTCGAATTGCGGGAGCAAAGATTTCGATTGAGAACTTGAGTAAATCTGGCGCAGTGCGGGTTCTCCTCGCAGGAAAATCTGTTCGTATTCCTAATCTGGGATTCTCCTACCCTTGGAGCCAAATCCCAGAGCGAATACAAAAACAATATAGAGATGGTTCTTTCACAGATGAAGGCGGTGCTCTGACAAAAGGGTGTCGATGGTGCTCTGACGATCCGCTCGTAAACACGACATCAAGTCGGCCTTTATCTTATGGTCCTGATGCGTTACAGGAGTTCAATTCTTGGATAAATTTGCGTTCAGATCGAGCAGATGCTGATATTAATTCCTGGTCAGTGCGTACACTTTCTCAATCGGAAATGAAAGATTCATTGGGATGTTTTAGGAAAAAGAATCGTGTCAATGGATTTGTATCTACAAATGCAACAATTTATTCAGCTGGGCCACCCAAGCTTGTCAAAGGAACTCTTGATTACACAGTGGCTGCACCCCACTTTCGAAGTAACGGTGAGGAAACTCTGGGTAGATATCAGTTAATCATGAAGTCAGATGTAGCCAGGTGTGTATACGGACTTGGTGCAGCCCCTGTTGCGGCTTCTGTCACTATTTCAAATTCAAATGGAGTAGCAAAGATAGCCACGACCTCGGTCACCGAGAGTGATGGATGGCTAAGTTTGACGGCGGACAACTTCACTTTCTCCGCATCAACGATCAAAGTGAAGCTCTCCCAAGCCAAGGGGAAGAAGACAATCACCTGCATCAAGGGGGCGCGTTCAAAAAGTGTCACCGGATCCTCTCCTCGATGTCCCGCTGGGTACAAACAGCAGGGGTAGGCCTTTCGATGCCCTGAGTCCAGACCCCTCCATGGGTCTGGGATAGAGCGACCCCCAGTCGCCAGCGATGTGGGTTCGCCGATTTGAGGTTCGGGAATACGCCCCCTAGGGTTCGCGTTGGCACTCGCGGGCTGACACTGCTAACGGCCCCCAGAAGTGAAACCCGTTCAATCGAGAACGAATAGACGAGTTATAAGGAGCGAAAAGATGGCCATTGCCATTAAGCCACTTGAAGATCGAGTCGTAGTTAAGCCACTCGATGCTGAGACCACCACCGCATCAGGTCTCGTTATCCCAGATACCGCCAAGGAGAAGCCACAGGAGGGCAAAGTCGTCGCTGTAGGCCCAGGCCGTTTCGATGACGGTGTGCGTGTTCCAATGGATGTGAAGGAAGGCGATGTCGTCCTTTACAGCAAGTACGGCGGCACCGAAGTGAAGTCTGGCGGCGAGGAATACCTCGTCCTCTCAGCGCGCGACATCCTCGCGATCATCACCAAGTAACCCGGAAGACGGTAACTAGTTATGGGTAAGAGTCTGCATTTCGACGAGAATGCTCGTCGCGGAATGGAACGAGGAGTCAACATCCTCGCCGATACCGTCAAAGTGACACTTGGACCAAAGGGACGCAATGTCGTCATCGGCAAGTCCTTTGGTGCCCCGGTGATCACAAACGATGGTGTCACCATTGCAAAGGAAATTGAACTCTCTGATCCGGCCGAGAATATGGGCGCTCAGTTGGTCAAGCAGGTAGCTGAGAAGACAAATGATGTTGCGGGTGATGGAACCACCACCGCAACCGTCCTTGCACAGGCGATGGTCAAAGAGGGTCTTCGCAATCTCGCTGCTGGCGCACAACCGATGGGCATCAAAGTCGGTATCGAGCGAGCAGTTGAGGCGATTGTCGAAAAGTTGCATGCGAATGCAACACCAGTCGCTGGCAAAGATCAGATCGCAAATGTCGCAACAATTTCTGCCCAAGATCGCAATATCGGCGAGTTAATCGCTGAGGCGATGGACAAGGTCGGAAAAGATGGCGTCATTACTGTCGAAGAATCTTCGACCACCGGACTTGAACTCGAGTTCACCGAAGGTATGCAGTTCGATAAGGGCTATATCTCGCCATATTTCGTCACTGATGCCGATCGCATGGAGGCAGTCCTTGAAGATGCCTACATTCTCATTTCTGCTGGGAAAATTTCTGCGCTGCCAGACATCCTCCCCGTCCTTGAGAAGGTGGCACAGGCAAGCAAGCCGCTTCTGATCATCGCTGAAGATGTTGAGGGCGA
>RGOY01000092.1 GCA_010028225.1 Actinomycetota bacterium | reverse complement strand
GATGCATCCGAAGGTCCGCTCCCTCAGACACGATTCGTCTTACGTAAAGCCCTAGCAAAGGACCTTCCCGTCATCCTCGTAATTAATAAAGTGGATCGAGCAGATGCTCGAATCGGCGCAGTCGTCAATGAAACTTACGAACTCTTCCTCGATCTTGATGCGAAAGAAAATCAGATCGACTTTCCGATAATCTTCGCTTCGGCAAAAGCTGGTCGGGCATCTCTGACCCAACCTGCAGATGGCGGTATGCCAGATGGAGAGAATCTCGACATTCTCTTCGACACAATTTTCTCGACAATCCCAGCGCCGGTATTCCATGAAGGCGCACCACTTCAAGCACATGTCACAAATCTTGATTCATCTCCTTATCTTGGGCGACTTGCGCTCTGCCGCGTCCATGAAGGAACGATCAAGAAGGGGCAGACCGTCTCGTGGATGAAGACAGATCAGAGCGTTGAGAAAGTTCGAATATCTGAACTCTTGATTACTGAGGGACTTGAACGAGTCCCTGCTACTGAGGCAGGACCTGGCGACATCATCGCCGTGGCAGGAATCGAAACGATCACCCTCGGTGAAACCCTCGCCGATGCAGAGAATTCACATGCGCTGCCATTGATTACTGTTGATGAACCTTCGATCTCTATGACTGTCGGTATAAATACTGCACCTCTTGCTGGCCAATCAGGAAAGAAGCTGACAGCAAGACTTGTTAAGAATCGCCTTGATGCAGAGTTAGTAGGAAACGTTTCACTTCGAATTTTCCCAACCGATCGTCCTGATACATGGGAGATTCAAGGACGAGGCGAACTTCAACTCGCTGTTCTCGTCGAGATGATGCGTCGCGAAGGATTCGAACTCACCGTGGGAAAGCCACAAGTTGTCACGCGAGAAATCGACGGCAAACTCTGCGAGCCGATGGAGCGCTTGACTATCGATTCACCCGAGGAGTACCTCGGTGTCATCACTCAGTTGATGGCTCTACGCAAAGGTCGTATGGAGCAGATGGTCAATCATGGAACGGGATGGATCCGAATGGATTACCGCGTTCCATCACGTGGCTTGATTGGATTTAGAACTGAGTTCTTGACCGAGACTCGAGGGACAGGATTGCTTCACCATGTCTTTGATGGTTACGAGCCGTGGCATGGCGAACTCCGCACACGCCCAACGGGATCTCTTGTCTCAGATCGAAGAGGCACAGTGACTTCTTACGCCCTCTTCTCACTACAAGAGCGAGGAACAATCTTCGTGCAAGTCGGCGATGAGGTTTATGAAGGAATGGTTGTAGGGGAGAACTCACGCCCTGAAGATATGGATGTGAATTCATGTCGAGAGAAGAAGTTAACGAATATCCGTTCTGCAACGGCTGATGAATTAGAGCGTCTGATCCCACCGAAGATCCTCAATATGGAACAAGCCTTGGAGTTCTGCCGAGAGGATGAGTGCATCGAAGTCACGCCAGCAACGGTGCGGGTGCGAAAAGTAGTCCTGGATCAGAACGAGCGCGCTCGCCTCACCTCGAAGGCGAAGAAGGCCAACATCGATTCTTAACGGGTCAGGGCGAGGCTTTCTCGCGCACTGTCACCTGCCTCGGGTTGGATAAGCCCATGGCGAACGAACTAGAGCTCCTCCGTCGCCCGGCTCGGGATCGCGATTTCATATTCACTCCCGCGCAATTGGAGATCATCGAAGAAGATTTAGATGCACGGCTTTTTATCTCTGGCCCGCCAGGTAGTGGCAAGAGCGAAACGGTAATTGAACGCTGCCTTCACCTCATTAGAGAAGGTATTGACCCAACCCGATTATTGATTCTTACCTTCGGTAGGGATCATGCGGATTTTCTTCGCGATGAGATAGCAACCCGTGCCAACACCGTTGCACGCGAACCTCTTGCTCGCACCTTTTCAGCTTTTGCATTTTCGATTGTGCGAATGTCTCTGGCCAAGACCGGCCTTGAGCCGATACTTCTCTCGGGCGCAGAACAAGATCAACTCTTCCGTGATTTCCTCGCCTTCGATGCAAAAGAGAATAAGAGCGGCTGGCCCGATGCGATGCGCAATGCTCTTACGACTCGTGGATTTGCTAAAGAGTTACGTGACCTCATCTCTCGTGCCAAGGAGTGGGGACTCGATCATCAGAGTCTTGCCCAGCTTGCCGGTGAGATGAAAGATGACCTCTGGATAGCAGCAGCGAAGTTCTGGTCGGATTTTGAGAGTTATGCTGAGCGAGATCATGCGAGCCAAGCAGGAAAGCTTCGTATCGATCCTAGTGAGCTGATCAATCGCGCTGTCCGTGCTCTAACCGATGATCCGCACTTTGCTCAAGAAGTCCACGGACTATTTGATGTCGTCATTATCGACCACTTTGAAGAGAGCGATCCCTCTCACCGAAGACTTCTGACCGCGCTAGCACCAAAAGCATTCGCAATCTTTCATGATGAAGCGAGCGCTGTCTCGAGGTTTCGTGGCGCAGATCCCGAAGGGCTTGAAGCATTTCTTGATCGCTTTGCTGATAGAAAAGATGTCAAGCGTTACACGTTGACTCACGTTTTGCGCCCGAGTCCGATCAAGCGTTTTATCGAAGCCGACTCTGTCGCTGATGAATCCGATTCCATCGCGACGCATCTTCGCTCGCTACATCTGCGCGAATCGATCCCCTGGTCTGAGATGGCAATCTTGGTTCGCTCTCCCGGTGATCATCTTGCTGCCATTCGCCGTGCCTTAATCCATGCAGGAATTCCGGTCAATCAAGAGAGTGGAACGACATCCCTTGCCGACAATCCCGTCATTCGTCCTATTCTTTTGATCGCTGAGATAGCGCTTTCGCTCAACTCCCAAGAAAAGTTTCCTGCAACAGCCCAGAATCTTGATGCGGTGGAAGAGCTTCTCCTCTCGGAGTTCGGTGGACTTGATCCTTTGGAACTGCGACGGATACGAAATGAGATCAATAGAAGCCGTGAAGAAGGAGATCTCACACCTGCACGGGAGATTTTGCTTCATTCACTCACTGATCAAGAAGTGATTCCAGATTTTGATAGCGAAAATCGCTTAGCGCAATTGCGCACTCTGATCAGAATTGCCGGAGATCTAGCGCGCAATAAGGAGAACAAAATCTCTGAGATTCTCTGGGGGATTTGGAGTAGCGCGAAAGATAGAGATGGTCGAGTAATCGCAGAGAAGTGGCGAGAGCGCGCGATCTTTTCGCACTCACTCTATGAATCTGGCGCTGCAGATCGAGATCTCGATGCAATGGTCGAACTCTTTGAGATGGCTAAACGTCATGTGAAGAGATTTCCTGATGCCTATCCAGGAAAATTCATCAGAGAACTACGTAAGACCCAGATCCTTGGCGATGTAATTCTTCCGTTGGGTGATCGTGGCGAACGGGTCACGCTCTCCACTGTCCATAGCGCAAAGGGCAAAGAGTGGCGCATCGTTGTCATCGCCGGACTCCAAGAAGGTCGTTGGCCAAATCTCACTCTTCGTGGCACGCTACTTGGTAGTGAGCGATTGGTAGATATCCATCGCTATGACAATCGAGTACGGGCCGAACTCACTGCATTTGCCGCTGATTCTGTCGCCGAGGATGAAGCAAGACTTTTTGAGATTGCAAAGAGCCGGGCCAAGGATCAGATCATCTTCACTGCCGTCTCTCGAGATGACGATGAGCCTTCTTCCTACTTCGAAAGCGAAAGAGGCCGTGCTAGAGAACGAAACGAAGATTCGATTGAGGAGATCACCCCCTTCCTCGGTGCGACGGCACAGATAGCGCGGCTACGACGCGAAATCATCGACTCATCAACGCCACCGGCACGTAAAGAAGAGGTTGCTGCGCTACTGAAAACTCTTGCAGAAGAAGGGTTTGCTGATGCTGATGCACGTAACTGGCTCGGTGCTAGAAAGCGAACCACCGACGAGCCATTCTCACTGTTGCGCAAAATCGACTTGAGCGGACCTGGCACCTTATTGATCTCAATACTGGTTGGGTGCATCAAGCAGGGCTCGTCGATGCGCTTCGCACACTCAATCGATTCTTTTCATGGCACTCTGATAATCCACGTACCGTCGAGGCGACCGAGGCCAAGTTCAAATTCACTATCGGTCGTGTCATCGTCTCTGGTAGCGCTGACCGAATAGAGATCGATGATGATGGCGCTAGATACATCGTCGATTTGAAGACGAGCAGAAGTGAGATCACCAAAGATGATGCAGCAACTAACCAGCAGATGGCTGCATATCAAGCGGCTTTAGCCTCTGGTGCTTTCGAAGGGATTGAATCGGGTGCAAAGGTCGCGGGTGCCGAGTTGGTCTATCCAGCAACAGATTCGGTTAATGTCTCGATTCGAGAACAAGGACCACAGCCCGTAGATAAAACTATTGACACTCTCACTCGCGTTGGCGAGGCAATGTCAGGTGCGAGTTTTGTCGCGAGAATAAACACCAACTGCAGGATCTGCGCGGTTCGCTCGCTCTGTCCGATGCAGGGTGAAGGTCGGTCGGTGATCCAATGAGTCAGATTTCTGCTCTAGAGATCTTTGAAGCGCTTGCTAAAAAGAATGAGAAGTTGAATAAACCGACCGACGAACAGATCGAGATCATCCAAGCGCCACTCGCACCTGCCGTCGTTGTCGCTGGTGCAGGCAGTGGTAAGACCGAGACGATGTCAGCGCGAGTTCTTTATCTCGTCGCCAACAAGATGATCGATCCTGAGAAACTTCTAGGCCTCACCTTCACGAGGAAGGCTGCCGGAGAACTCTTGCTGCGCGTGCGAATGCGTCTTCGCCAGCTTCAAGAATCTGGAATCGTTAAGGATCTCAAAACATTGCATGAACCAACGATTCTCACTTACCACTCTTACGCCGGTCGCATCGTTACTGAATATGGACTTCGTGAAGGTATAGAGCCAGACCTCATTCCACTCGGTGAAGCAGCGACATGGCAGCTCGCATCAGAAGTTGTCTCGCACTACACCGAGATGCCAGAGGGGATAGACGCGTCAGCGAATTCGGTGACTGAAGATCTGATCAGTCTCTCTCGATTGATGGCAGAACACGGAAGCAGCGTTGATGATATTCGCGCTATTACCGAAGAGTTGGTCGAACATCTTTCCTCACTTGGCGGAAAACCAACACAAGATAATCTCAAAATCATTAACCTCGCCAAACTTCGCTTGGCAGAACTCCCACTCGTTACGCGTTTTGAAGAACTACGGCGAGAGCGAAATCTCTTGACCTTCGATGATCAGATGTCGATTGCGGCAGACCTTGCTCAGAGGTATGACGATGTCGCAGAGTTAGAACGTTCGAAGTTTCACGCAGTTCTTCTTGATGAATATCAAGATACC
>RGOY01000091.1 GCA_010028225.1 Actinomycetota bacterium | reverse complement strand
GAGGTGAGAAGTACGTTCCAGGAGAAGATGGACATACGAAACATTGTCATTCCAGGAGCGCGCATCGTGAAGATCGTCGTGATGAAGTTGACGCCACCGAGGATGGTTCCAAGTCCGCTCACTGCAAGTCCGACAATCCAAAGGTCTGAACCAATTCCTGGCGAATACTCAACTCGAGAGAGCGGCGCATAAGCGGTCCAACCGAATGATGCCGCGCCACCTGGTGCGAGGAAACCTGCCGTTGCCATCAATGACCCAAAGAAATAGAGCCAGTAGGAGAGCATGTTCATTCGCGGAAATGCCACATCTGCTGCGCCAATCTGCAACGGCATAACAACATTTGCAAAACCAACAAAGAGAGGTGTGGCGAACATCAAGAGCATGATCGTGCCGTGCATTGTGAATACCTGGTTGTACTGCTCGACGCTCATGAATTGGAGTCCGGGGCGAGTTAATTCAGCGCGAATGAAAAGCGCGAGGATGCCTGCGAATAAGAACCAGGCAAATGACGTGACAAGATACATATGTCCGATCGTCTTGTGATCGGTAGTGGTGAGTAGCTTTCGAATCGTCTGACCCTTTGATGTGGGCCTTAGTTGTGACTCACGATTTCGCATATCAAGGCCAGGGCTCGTGCTCTCGAGCGGTCGTGTCGCATATGTTGTCATGCCTCTGCCCCTTCAGCCTCAATCCTCAATGATTCGATGTAACTCTGATACTCCGCAGGGGTCACTACTTTCACATCGAAGAGCATCTGTGAATGTTGGCGACCACAAAGGATGTTGCATCGACCAGGGTAAGTACCAAGCTTCTGTGCTGTGAACTCAATCTGGTTCTCGACACCAGGAATATTTTGAATCTGAATCATGAAGGCAGGAACCCAGAATCCGTGAACCACATCTGACGCTGTGATCTTGAAACGCACTTTCTCACCCAATGGCATGTACAGCGTAGGTGGCTGGGCAGGAGTTCCTGTCACCGTTGCGTCAGGTCCCGCCTCTTTGTAAGTGAATTGCCACGACCACTGAATAGCGTTGACCGTGATGTCATGAACTTTGACGCTCTGATTGGTGACTGGAGTGACTTCCTTGATCTCGTTCTGCGCCCGAGCGGTGTAAGCAAAGAGAACTGCAACGATTATGAATGGGATGACCGTGTAGGCGACTTCGACAGGAACGTTGTACTGAGTCTGCTTCGGAAATTCTTCATTCTTCTTTCGGTGAAAAACAATCGGCCAGAGAATGAGTATCAAAGTGATGAGCCCGACAACGCCAGCCGCTACCCATGCACCTTGCCAAAGCCCCATCGAAGTATCGTTGACACTTGTGACGCCTTCTTCGAAACCAAACCCGCGAAGTTCGTCAACGGAACAACCAGTGAGAAAAACCATGAAGAAAAGCGGCAAAGAGAGTGCGGCGCGTCGAAGGCGAAGCATCATGGGCCAAGAATATCGGCCTAGTTAGCGAGTGACTCGGCCTGCGAGTAGCCTTTATCAGGTGTCCCCCGTCACAGCGGATTTAGCCAAGAATTTCCAAGATCTTGCGCCGTTTTCAACACCAATCCGAGAGAACCTTGAGACTTTCTTCACGCAAGGTGATGGCGACCCTCGTTCCGCTTTTGGCCCGGGAGCAGAAAATTCAATACGCCTAGAAGCTTGCCTTCAAACTTTTTCCAGGGTTTTCGGACTTCCCGCATCATCCATTCACTTCATTTCTGATCGCTCGTTGGCCTTCACTCTCTCCGTCTTGGGTCATGCCAAGTCAAGAGAGTTCTCAACCATCAGGTACAGCCCCATCGACAAGAAAGATGCAATCGCAGCCGTTCTTGAAGCAAGAAATCTTGGGATAGAGGTGCGTGAATCCCACGTCGACCTTTCTGGAGAAATTCACTTTCTCGACGTCGATGGAGATCCCCAAAAAACTCTCACTCTCTTTCAGCTACGAAATGGTGAGACCGGAGTTTGGCAATCATTAATCCCTGATGGGCCACTCATTCTTGATGCAACCGCTCTCAACCCAAGAGGTTGGGGCTTTGCACTAGCTAGGGAAGCACTCTCCCAATCCAACAATCAATCCAACAATCAAACGACAAGATGGCAGAGCGCCCTCTTCGATGCAACGAGTTGGGGCGGGCCGAGAGGTCTTTACATCCTTGCACTCAATGAACGTGCCTCATGGCGAAATCCACTTCCCACTCTTGATCCTGCTCTTTCCAGATATGGTGCAAGCGTTCCTCTCACTCTCATGGGCGCAGTTACCTTAGATCTTGAAGCCGCAAAAGTTTCGACAGAAATTGATCGAGCGAACGCTTTTCTTCGTGACGAACTGAGAGTGCTCGATGACATCGACATTGCCGGGACATCAACTGGCGATCGGTTGAGTATCTCCTTTCTCAATATTCCCGCAGATGAGCTGATTCGGCGACTTGCCATGGATGGCTTCTTCCTCGATTCAGGATCTGCTTGTTCTGCATCCGAGCTCTCCCCTAGCCATGTCCTATCAGCAATGGGACTACTCACACATGGCAATATCCGAATCCGACTTCGAGATGAAAACCTCAAAACTGTTGAACTACTTCTCAAGTCTCTACTCACTCATACTCGTGCGCTACGCATGGAACTTCTCTGATGCACGAGATCAACTGCCTTGGCATGAAGTGTCCCCTGCCAATAATTGAGCTGAGTAAGTCGATGAAGAACTATCCGAGTGAAGTTTCATTTCTCTTAAAAAGTGATGATGTTGCAACTCTGCCCGATCTCAAAGCTTGGTCGCGGATGACAGGAAATATCGTCACAGCAATCGACTCTGAGAATTTTGAGATAACTCGGGGTATTTGAAGAGGTCGTAGTTAAGCGATCTGAAGATGTGGTTCTATCTCAGACGCTGATTGCGCGCCATATGCCCCAGTAAAACGCGCCAAGAACGAAGATTTGTTGAATCGATATTCCTGCGTTCCCTTAGTCTCGATGACATAAGTGGCAATCATCGAGCCGAGTTGGGCGCAGCGCTCTGCCTCAAGACCCCATGCAATCCCTGCAAGGTAGCCCGATCGGAAAGCATCGCCGACTCCAGTTGGATCAACTTTTGCTTTCTCTTTCGGCACGCTGACTCGAACTTCTTTCTCGCCCTTGCGTTCTACTTTCGCTCCATCACTACTCAGTGTCACGACTCGGGTGCCGACTCTCGACAAGATTTCTTCGTCACTCCATCCCGTCTTCTGCATGGCCAGAGCGAGTTCGTATTCATTGAGGAAGAGATATGTAGCGCCATCAATAAGAGTTCTAATCTCATCACCATTCATTCGAGCAAGTTGTTGTGATGGGTCAGCGGCAAATGGAATTCCTGCGCCTCGACAGCTATCAGTATGGCGCACCATCGCCTCGGGGTCGTCCGGGGAGATCATCACTAAATCAAAGCGCCCCGACTTCTCCATCACCGGTGCAAGCTCGATTTCCCTCGCTTCACTCATCGCTCCGGGAAAGAAGGATGCAATCTGATTGAGCGAAGTATCGGTAGTGACCATATAAAGAGCGGTGTGAAGCGTTTCTGAAACGCGAACATGAGTGGTATCAACCCCGTGTCGATTGAGCCAGGCTTGGTAGTCATCCCAGTCCTTACCAACGGATGCAATCAGCGTCGGGCGAAGCCCAAGCATGCCCATCCCGAAAGAGATATTCGCCGCGCACCCGCCTCGCCTCACATCAAGGCCATCGACAAGAAATGAGAGGGAGACTTTCTCCAGTGATTCTGCGACCAAGGAGTCAGTGAATTTGCCGGGAAAGGTCATGAGATGGTCTCGACCTACTGACCCTGCAACGGCTATACGCATTGCTTATAACCCTCCGGTTGAGGCGCTAGTGAATCTGGCCTGAGGTGGAGAGTAGCGAATGAAGTCGTCGGAGTTAGTTAAACGAATCGCCACAAGCGCAAGAACCTTGCGCGTTGGGATTGTCGATAGTGAAGCCTTGCTTCTCGATCGTATCGACGAAATCAATACTTGCACCCATGAGATAAGGAGTTGACATCTTGTCGGTGACTACTCGGACTGTGCCGAAAGAGACAACGGTGTCAGAGTCTTCAACCTTGTCGTCGAAATAGAGTTGGTAGCGAAGACCTGAGCAGCCACCAGGTTGAACTGCCACACGAAGGACAAGATCATCGCGACCTTCTTGAGCAAGAAGAGATGCGACCTTGCCTGATGCCACATCGGTCAACTGGATTGTCGTGCTCACTGCAGTCTCGTTGCTCATCGCGTTTCTCCCATTTCGCCTTGTCCCGTTTTCGTCGTGTAGCTGGTAATCCAGAGGCAATCTTAGCCACCCTACCTCACTCTCCGCCCCTTGGAAGGTCTGTGAGCAATTCGCCGAACTAGACTGCGGGTATGTCACTGCTTGAGTTCCTTTCGCGAGGCAGCGCCCCTGATTTAGCGAGCGAGCGCGGCGTCTCGTGTACTGGTGAACTACCCGAGCCAAGTGATCCTGCTCTAGTTGAGCGAGCCTTGGCCGCAAAGACCAAACTTGGAACGCGATTGATGATACTTGGCCACCACTACCAACGCGATGAGGTCATTGAGTTCGCAGATATCACTGGTGACTCATTCAAATTGGCGCAGGCCGCAGCTAATAATCGCGATGCCGAGTTAATCGTCTTCTGTGGTGTTCACTTTATGGCAGAGAGTGCAGACATTCTGACCGATGAGTCTCAGAAGGTGATTCTGCCTGACTTGGCTGCAGGTTGTTCGATGGCAGATATGGCAACTCACTCCCAAGTTGCCGCAGCGGGCAATATCTTTTCTGAACTAGGTATCGATTCATCCACTATTCCAGTCACCTACATGAATTCTTCCGCCGCTATCAAGTCCTTTACCGGTGAACATGGCGGAACAATCTGCACCTCATCGAATGCCGAGCGCGCGATGCGTTGGGCGCTAGATCAAGGAGAACGGATATTTTTCTTGCCGGATCAACATCTCGGAAGAAATACGGCCGTGCGAAAACTGGGGATGGACCTTGATGATTGTGTTATCTGGAATCCTTGGAAAGATCGCGGTGGTTTAACAGATCAAGAGATTCGCGGTGCGAAGGTCATTCTCTGGCGCGGGCACTGTTCGGTACATGGCCGCTTCACCGCAAAGAATGTCGCAGATATGCGCTCTCAGATTCCTGGAATTCAAATTTTGGTCCATCCCGAGTGTCAATATGAGGTCGTCTCCCAGGCGGACCATGTCGGTAGCACTGAACAGATCATCAAGACCATTGCCGAAGCGCCTCTTGGTTCTTCCTGGGCTATTGGCACTGAACTCAATTTGGTTCGTCGCCTTGCCAGAGAAAATCCTGGGAAGAACATTCA
>RGOY01000010.1 GCA_010028225.1 Actinomycetota bacterium | reverse complement strand
TTTCATTATTTCATCTCTTGCGGTGATCTTTTCAGTCCAACGGTTAGTAGAGACTCGACCTTTCTTCCCGATTGGCATGATTCAAGGAATCAATGACATTTTGCTTGTTGTAATCATTCTAGAAATCATGCGTACTGTTGTCGTTCGATTCACGGATGGCATCTTTCAGCTTGATAGTTTCTTGATCATTGGTGTTATCGCCGCGGTGCGCCATATCCTGACAGTGGGAGCAGCTCTCACGATGGAAAAAGACAAGACTGCTGAGGCATTTAATCGATCCTTGATTGAAATGGGTGTTAATACCGGGATAGTTCTTGCACTCGTCTTCGCTCTCTTTCTTTCGCGCTCTGCTCGAAAGGCATCTGCTTTAAACGAGTGAGTGTCCCAATCAGCACTTAACAACTGACTTATGGGTGAGATGTCGATACAAGATATCGTCCTCGACTATCTTCCTGAGTAAATGTCATCCCCAGGTCGTATTGCTGGCCCATTAATCACCAGATATTTGCCAGTTCCTTTGAAGCTGTACCAATCACCGCGTTCGATGAGTACCAGGTCATTTTTCGCTGCATCAATCATTACTACTTCTGTGGTTACAGAATTAGTAGGAGTGACCGTGAATTGAAAACTTCCTTCGAGGATTACGTACAGTCTTGAAGAATTGAGAGTGCGTAGCTCGCGATGGACACCGTCTATCTCCACCAAAGTGACACTTAAATCTGGACCATCAGCATCATGCGAGAGTAAGCGAAGAAAGCGCAGAGAATTTTCTGTTTCGACAATCCAGTCTGAAGGATGATGGATTAACTTTCGCGATGGCATGAAAGGCACCCTATCTACTCCCATACTCGTCTTTGCACTTCTTGGTATTCAAGACAGATCGCAACCAGAAACTTCTCTTCACTGTGTCAATAAGCAGGACTATTCGGTCCGCATAACTACGTTCTCTGAGGGGTGTGTTCTCGGTGAAGTTTCTCTAGGTAGAACCGCTATAAAAGCACCCAAGAGTTTTATCAAGGGATTGCATCCCAAAGTCGAACTGAGATTTAAAGCAGCACAAGCTGCAGCAAGACTAGAAGGGGTTGACTTATACATCGCCTCAGGTTTTCGAACCTTTGAACGTCAAAGATATCTTTTTGACCGGGCTCTTAAGCGACATGGAAGCTACAAAGAGGCAGTTAAGTGGGTAGCACCGCCAGAAATCTCAAGACATCCTCTGGGACTTGCTCTCGATGTCAACTACCCAGGAGATTCAAAGGGAGCAAAGTGGCTTGAAATCTATGGCTACCGATATGGACTTTGCCGAGTTTTTGAAAATGAGTGGTGGCACTTTGAAGCAGTCACCGCTCCAGGTGAGACGTGCCCCGTGATGTATGAAAACTCAGCTGCGAGGGGTTAGACCTTTACTTGTTCTGAAGGATAGGTTTCTCTCACTATGAAGCGAGTCCTAGTTGCACTCTTTGCTTTTCTACTCGCTTTCTCGGCGAGCACAACATCTCAAGCCGGGTTCACCATACCTGACGATGTCGATATCACTTCTGATATCGCGTTACAGACCATTGTTGATGGCGCAACTTTCGGCTTCAACGCGATTTCACAAGTCCAGGGATCGATGATGCCGGATCGGCAAACCGGTAAAGGTGGAAGCAACTGGGTCTGTCAGAACTTTGACGATGCTAACTGTCGAACCAAAGATGTGATTTTTGGTGTTCTACTTCTTCCCCCTTGTTCAACGACAGTAACAATCGGGTGCATCGACTCCTTATCGATCGGATCTAATGCCAGCACTCTTAAGCCAGCGAGGATGAAATTTGAGGGAGTGAGTCAGAAAATCCCAGCTAGTCCAATTGCTGAAGTTCCGGCAGGTGGGTCTATAAGTATCTGGGAGAGCGAAGGGTTTGGCGATTACATTGTTCTCGCTTCGTTGGCTTATCAGATGGCTAAGAGTGAGAAGACTGCGCGAATAACCAACTTTGATGTCAATCTCATCCCTACCACCTATATTCAGAACGCTGGTTACTTTGCACCGCAGATGTCACAGACCCTAGATGGCGAGTATCCCAACGTCACTTTTGCCAATGTAGATCCAAAACGTCAGTCAACACTCTCTACCAAGGAATGCCTCTTTATCACTGATGGGTATTGCTTCTCTCGTGAGGAGTTCAAGACCGATACCCGAGCCAAGATATCTCTTCGCGTTCCAAATAATGTGACAGGTTGGCTCTTCGGTCGCATGCGCTCGCCACTCATTGAGGTGAAACCGATTGATTCGAAGAACAACTTGCTCTCGGTAGAAGCGACGAGTGCGACAGTGCCAAGTCTTGTTGGCGTATATCCAAAATCTGAGGTCAAGAACAATCCAGGAGTCTTGAAATGGGCGAAATCATTCTTTTATGAGGGTGATGGTTTCCTAGAGAAACGGCTTGCCGAAAAGGGTTTGTTTGGTGGTCACTCATCGGGCGTCGACAAACTCGAGTTTGTCACATGGTGGGGCGATCTCTTAAAAGCCTATGGCGGAACAGATAAGCGATTTGGCATCAACTCGAGATGGATGTTTGGTTCCTCGACTGTTGGCAGCGGTACTAATCCGTGTTTTACAGATAAAACAAAACTAATCGGCCTAGTTACAACGAATGCACCCTTCTATGAATCGGGACCACCAAAGATGGTTGATGGTGTTCTTAACTATATTGTCGCTGGACCACACCATCTTGGTGATGGCAAAACTCTCTTTCGGGGTGTCTATGACTTGGCGATTCGTTCTGAGGCTGCTCGCTGTATCTATAACTTTACCGAGGCTCCGCTACGGGCAGAAGTGACAGTCACCTCTGCAGATGGGACCGCTCAAGATGTAGCGACTGAATCAATGACAGAGCGAGATGGGTGGATTCGACTTGGTGCATATAACTTCACATTCTCGACACCTACGGTGAAAGTGAAGTTCATTCAAGATGCACCTGCAAAGAAGCCGTCGGCGCAAGATCAGAGCGCACCAGTGAAACAGCCAGTGGCCAGCGAAACGGCTTCTAAGAAGCAGAAACAAGTCACTTGTGTAAAAGGAAAAGTGAAGAAGGTCCTTAAGGCAAAAACTTGTCCAAAGGGTTATAAAAAGGTCTAGTTACGCTTTCTTTATCTTGAAACCTGCTGGGCATTTTGGCTGAACTGCAGTTACCTTCTTTGAAGTCTTACCTTTAACACAAGTTATGGTGATCTTCTTTGCAGGAGTTTGCCCCGCTGCAGGTTGTGGTGTCGGTTGGGTTACTGGTTGGCCATTTGCCATAACCATGACGTAACCAGGAGCACAGAGTGGCTTTATGCCTTTTACTTCGATCTTCTCATTACCCTTTTGACAGACAATCACATTTTCAACCTGCTGATTTGGCTGGTTTCCACCTGCTGGCTGGCAAGGCTTTGCTGGTGAAGGTGATTGCCCTGCTTCACATGGTGGAAGTCCTTGACCAGGTTGATTTGGCTGTGCCGGCTGATTGGGTTGTCCAGGTTTTGCGGGCTGTGATCCAGAACCAGCCGCTGTCGAACTCGATTTCGTCCAACCTTCAAGCTTTACCTTCAATGTCGGTGCGGAATAAGTGAAGTTATTTGATGCGAGATGAACCCAACCATTCTTGGTTCCCAGTGAAACTGAAGCGACGCTACTTTTTCCACTTTCGTCATAGGTAATCTCCATCGATGCATACGATGGCAAAGTTTTTAGTCCGTATACGCACTTGATCAGATCTTCTCTCATAGCAAAGGCATATCGACCGACATTTGCGGTCTTTCCATCTTCTTTGAAGTGAGGTGATGCAACGCGATAGAGAAGAGCACCTTCAGATTCGCTCCACTGCGGTGATCCCGGTTCATAGACCGCCGCATTTGAAGTAACGATGCCCTGAACTCCCTCGATTGCAGAACACCCAGAAGCAAAGTCTTGCGAGCCACCAGAAGTCGTATTGAGACGCCATGTCAGTGAAGTTGTAAGCGCCTTGTCATCCATATATTTCTCAAGCTTCTTGTAACTTCGATAAGCCATTTGATCATCGGGATCTACGCCTGCTACATCCATGTTCTTCTGACCTGGCGCGGCTGTCTGGTCTCGCTTCGACTCACGTAGGTAATCCTTCACATCGGAGTTTTGTGGAAGCCACTTACCAGCGACGATTTCCTCTAATGGATCTGCTTCAACGATTAAGTTGAAGTAGTTATCGTCATAAGCCTCGGTGTAGGCAATAGGTTTATCAAGGCGCCCATTGAGCCAGCCAGAGATGATTTTTGGCAAGCGCATCTTGAGCGAGAACCTTAATCCGGTCTTGAAGGCGATACGTTGATAACAGAATTTGTCTTCGACAGCGATACATCCAGCAGCGCCACTACCTTCAGCAAAAGTGTCGTCATTTGTCGTTTTGACGGGATAAATGGATAGGCGAAGTGATTTCTCGCTTGGATCCCAGGTGGAAGTCCCAGTTGGTCGATTGAAAAGTGCGGAGACGAGACCTAGAACAATGTAATCCTGTGTTTCTCCGCCGTCAGTGACGCGATAAATCCATGGACCATCTGCACCGGGATAGCCGGTATTCGTCTTTGCATCGAAAGTTGAATCCCAGCCAGGGCTCTTTTTCGCGTAGACCCGTTTAAAGGGCGTTGCTTTGAGCGTGGTTCCGTCAGCTTTAATTACAGAGAGAGATACAACGCAGGCTGCTTTCTCGCGGGCGGAACAATCTCCTGTTACTGCATCCCACTTAATTTGTTGGAAACTCGAGTCAGCTAAACCATCAACACAGGCTTTTTCAGTTGGAGAAGTGCAGACCAATCGACCGCCCGTTTGATTACCTCCTGCACCTTGCTTCTCAAGCGAGACAAAGGAGAGAAAATTAACTTGATTTTGATCCCAATAAACCATTGCGTTATCACTCGAGGTCGGCTCACTCAATCGCAAAATGGTTCTTGCATCTTTGATGACAGAAGGATCCTTGGTATATGCCGCGGTGTTGCTAGAAGGTGAACCAGCAGGTTGACCTGGTTGTCCCTGAGGAGCAGGTTGTCCTGGCTGACCAGGTTGTCCTGGTGTCGGCGCAGAACAAGGTTTTTCCGTTGTTGAAACTTGTCCGGGGGCACATGTTGGCGGATTGGTATTGGCAGAGGAGATTGCTGGAATCGAAAAGACCAGCGCCGAAGCACAGACCAGATAAGAGAAACGCCTCATTCCAACCTCCTATCTCCCTACCTTAGCGAAGGGATCCTATGGATGGAAAGTACTAATGATGAGGAAGCCATTACGAATTCCTTCGGAAATCAGTCGGGGTGATCGAGCCAAGGTGGGCTAGAAGCATCATTGCGCTCATTGCAAGAATTTCTTCTTTGTTCAGGAGAGCGAGTTCTTTACTCACGTAGAAGAGAAAGAGGGCGTTGAGCAGAAAGATCAATACTGGGGTGATGACCGCAAAGTTGCGAAACTTCTGAGCCAGGTCCGCTGTAGCATCGATACCCTGAAGATTTGTTTTGATTTCCTCTTCCACCTGGGACGATAGATTGAAAAGTTCTGATTCCAAATCTCGTTCAATGAGTGACTTAACACTCTTTGAAATCTTTTGATGAAGTTCACCACTCGTAGATTGAGATGAGATTCGCGAACGGGTGAACTCAGTAACAAGAATCGAAGTTATCACTGCAGTAGCCGTGAATAGCGTCGAGCTCACATTTAATGTTGCCATATAGATCAATGGAAGACAGGAAATCAAAAGTGAGCGGAGAAGCCGTTTTCTCATACGCTCACCTGCGGAATGAGTGTTGGCGCTAGGGCATCAAGATCGATTTGCTTCTTAGCAAGGGATGAATCCAAAGATCTCTCACTGATCAGAATCACAACTTTTCCTGCAGTGGCCATGTCGCGCAACCGTTGAATGAGAAGCTCTTCCGTCGCTTCATCTGAACCGTGGGATGAGAGATCAAGGATGACAACAGCAGAATCCTTAAGGAGCGTGCGGGCCAGCGCCACTCTTCTGCGAAGTGAGGGAGAGAAGAGAGAGTTGTCACTTTCTACTTTAGTTGAAAGCCCATTTGGCAGGAGGTCAGATTCAAGTCCCACCTCTTTCATAAGTGCACTGAGTCGCTCTCGAGTCGCACGAGGTTTGATTGATTTCAAATTCGCTTCAACTGTGAGCGAGGCAAATCGTGGCGTGCTCGAAATCAGGCTGATCTCGTTCTGCCATTGATGGCGCTGAAGGTGATCCACTCGATAGGTCTCTCGATTGGTATCGATGAAGACACGTCCGATTTCAAGCGACCAAGGATCAATGATTGCCTCGATGAATTTCTTTCTCAACTCTGCTGAACGTGAGATAACTCCAGTGATCTTCCCAGCAGGAGCAAGCCCCCATCTAAATGCAGAGTCAGAGTCACCATCCTGGAGCTGACAATCTGTCCAACGCACCTCTTTGATTCGACCGATTCTGCTTGGTCGACCCTCTTCGGGCCCAACTTCCAGTTCTCCGCGCTCCCCGAGCGAGGAAGTTTCGTGTGCACTCGGGAAGAACTTTTCTAGTGAAAGAAGTTCCTTTGCTGGCAGGAACCAACGAAGACTCTGGATGAGGAAAACAATTGCTAGAGAAAGAAGAAAGGGAACCAGTTGGATCCCGTCAGTGAAAATGAAAAAACCTCCAGAGATTGTAAGTATCAAAATGGGAGTCAGGATCAGAATAGAAATTCGTGAGGAGAGCTCTTTGGAGAGATAGTCTTCAAGGCGAGGAATTTCTTCGATTGACTCTGCAAGTGATTCAATCTCTTCGCTCCCACCAGATTCGTATCTCAGCGCTATAGCCCGAGAGGTCAACTTTTCGCGGGATCTTTTGCTCATCTGGTTGAGTTGATCAGAGATTTTTCGAGATGTGATTATCTCGCTTGGGACAGCAATAACAGCAAGAAGTAGAACAAGTAGATTCCCGGTTACCAATCCCAGCACTGTGGTGGCAAGAAATCCACCTAAAAGAAGATTACGGATGACCTGAAGTTCAAACCAACGCTTCGCATCCCCAGGAATTTTCAAATATTTGAGTACTCGCGAAGTCATGTTGCGAGTATAGATGTGAAGAGATCTGGACTAGATGAGCGGCGGGCGCCCATATCGTGCCAATAACCAATGTGTTTTCCACCGCATCTTTCCTCGACCCTTTGCATTCGACATGATTCCGGAAATGAATCCGCGAAGCCAAGAACCAAGACTCTTCAATCTACGGATTCGAGTTATGGTGATAAGAAGCCATGTCAAGGGGTAGAGGAATGAGAATGGAAAGCGAAGATGTCTTTTAGCGAGCCAGACTCGATTTCTCGCATTGAGAAAGTAAAAGTAACTATGTCTTGCTGGGTTGATGACCGGGTGTTGGACAGTGATATCAGCGGCATACCAAGGTAGGTGTTCGCAATCTAGTGTTCGCCAGATCAGGTCGATTCCCTCATGGCCGTAGAAGAACTCATCTGGCCATCCACCCACCTCTTCGAAAACTCTTCTTCGAATGACAGTTGCTCCTTCCCAAAGCGATGTAGCAACCGAGCTTTGTAGTGGATCTCCCTCTCGCAGCCGCGGCACCCAACGTTTTGGAGTTGCTTCACCCTCGATATTCGAGATGACCCTGGGTTGAATCAGACCGATCTCTTCTTGATGTCTAAGGAGTGTTTTCATTCTTAGAAGCGTCTTGGGATCATGCAGGGTGACGTCATCATCGAGAAAGAAAAGGTTCTCCCCTTTAATTTCTCGAGCACCAACATTCCTCCCTGCCGGGATACCAAGATTTTCGTGGAGATGGAGAGTTTTGAGGTTTGGAAATGAATGTTGAGGATCCCATCCATTGCCGACAACAACTACTTCGAACGTAACTTCCTCTTGCGAAAGGAGTGAGCTAACTGCACGCTCTAATTCCTCTTTTCGTCGTCCCATAGTAAGGACAACGCAACCGAAGTCGATGCTCTCCTGAGACAATCAAGAACTCTTCTTCAAGCGATTCGAGGACAATATCGAGATGATATGTCCAAGAGTGACAATCGGGCTTACCAGAACCAAGAGTAGAAGAGCTTCTTCCAACCGATCCAAGAGATATGCAAGTGAGAAAATCAAAGTCATCTCAACTGAGTGATAGGCACGGTGGATGGGAAGTAAGTTGGCAAGAGATCTCAACTTCGAAAGAAGCGAACGGTTGATTGATGCTTTCTTATCCGCAAGCCGTTCAAGGCCAGAGAAAGCCCTTGCCACATGAACTGCGTCATTGAGTCCCTTGTTGATCACAATTAATGTAGCCAGGAGCGCTCCTAAGAATGGCAAGAAGTAATCGTCGCTTTCTTCCATGAGGCGAAGCCCGATAGCAATGGGTATCAGCGCTTCTGCAAAGTAATGACCGACTTTGTCTAAGAAGATTCCGGCAGGCGAGAATTTCTCTTTCCATCTTGCTATCTCGCCATCAACACAATCAAAGAGCATCTGTAGTTGAGAGAGAAAAAGGGCAAGAAGGATTCCGGCTGCGCCAGAGAGTGAGAAGGCAAATGAGATTGAAATCCCAGTCAGAATCATTAGGTAGGTGACGCCATTTGGCGTGATTCCCGTTGGGAGCAGGACGCGCGTCAAGTAGGGAGAGATTCGCCGAAGATAAAGGTCAGCAGTCCAATGCTCTGAGTTAGCGCGCCCGGTCACTGACTCGGGTTGAGTCTTTGCACGAAGCTCACTGATAGAGGGGGTCACAAAGGGATTCTAGAGGCGAACTTTCTCTTTGCTCCGCTTCAACTGTTGAAACCATTGAATTGAGGCTACGACCATGAAGAGTAAGACAAAGTAGATGGCGAAGATGAGAGTGGGAATCTCGAAGAAGAGTGCGAGAGTTATTAAGGCGATTCGACCCTCAACTTTAAGGCCCAGCCAGGAGAGCCAAGAAGGAAAGAATTGTGATTGCAAAGCACGATAGAGCGCGTCGTAGTGATGGTAAACGATCGCAAAGAGTGTGAAGAAGAAAGCGCTATCAATTAGATCTGGTTCAATGAGGTATGCAGTTGCCGTAATCGTCACCAACTCGATCTTTCGAAGGAGCGAAGGAGTCATCCACTCATAACGGCCACCCAGTCGTCTTGAAAAGAGCAGCAGATCCTGTTGCATCGCCACTACCTGACCTTTAGCGGTGGGCGTTTTCCAAGTCAAGGTTCTTCGTAACCGCGTCAGCCATGCATAAGAAATTGAGATCACTCCCAGAATCAACATTCCAGTAAATACAAGTTCACCACCACCGATTGCAGCCAGAACTGAAATTGCAAGCCATCGCTCGCCGATAGGGAAGTTAAGAATCTTTTTTACCCAGTATTTGAAGTCACTCTCACCACGCCAAGTTGGGGAGGAAAAACCATCATCACGGAGGGAGATTTCTCGAGCGATAAGTTTTCCTTCGCGCTCTTGTGAGATTGCGGCAAATGTGTAATCGCTTAAGTGTCTAATTGTCTGCAAAGCCATGAGCGCTATCGCGAATATCCACCACTCACTCCCAGCGCTATAGGCAAGTGAGGCATAAACCAGATATTCCTTGACTCGGTCAGTGCTTGCATCGAACCATCGACCGAAGTCCGAGAATTTTCGAGTGTAACGAGCAACCTCGCCATCCGAGCAATCAATAATGAGACTGATTTGGAAGATGATTGCACCGGCAAGGTACTGAGATTGAGAGAAGAGGTATGCGGAATAGAAGCCGACTATCAGTGAGATGAAGGTGATGAGATTCGGTGAGATGCCAAACTTCACGGAGAGTGAAGTGATTGGTTTCGATAGTCGGCGCAACACCAAAACTGAGAAGAAGCCATCATTTGAGCGGTTAGCTAGATGTAACTTTAATCGCCGTTCTTTACTTGCCGTGAGCTCTTCGATCCCCTGGCTGCGCCTACGCGAGGGATTTCGCCACTGCGCTTTGTCGATTGAAATTGGCGTAATCGCGATTGCATTGCGAACTAGAGCAAGGACAACCAGGTTCGCAAGAGGAATAGCCTCAAACTGAATCGCTTTAGCCTGATTCAACGCATGGATTATTCGATCCTTATCACCTTGACTCAATCGAATTATTCCAACGAAGGCTCGGTTGGCCGCTGGGCAGTCATGCATCGAGGTGGCGATACTTCGCACAAGTTTATTTCGTATATAGATGTCCGCTTGAGTTCCAGTCTTCGAACTTGCAACTAAAAGTGCGCTCTGGCGGTGTGGGAAATCTTCTATCTCATCAAGATATGGTTGATGAAGTTCCAGGCCTTCTTCACGAAGAATCAGATCTGTAGTAGTTGAAGTGAATTTCTCAATGATTTGAGAGAGAGTTGTCTCGGGTCGTAAAACCATGACCTCGAGAATCGAATTCACGTCCGATACTATAGACGAGTGAATTACCAGATAACGATTCTCGCTGCAGGTATGGGAACGCGTCTTGGTCGTCCATTTCCAAAACCTCTAACCCCTTTGGTCGATGGTCGAACAATCATGCAACAACAGATTGAGAATATAGAGAAGGTATTTGGTGACAAGGCAAGAATTTCCATTGTGGTTGGTTTCAAGATGGAGATGATCATGGAGACATTCCCTCGGTGCCTCTATATCTATAACGAGGAGTATGACCAGACAAATACATCAAAGAGTTTGATGCGAGCGCTTGCTTCAAGTTTTGATGGTGGCGTCCTTTGGCTCAATGGGGATGTAGTTTTCGATGCCAGTCTCTTGGCCAGACTCAAGCCTTTCGTAGATCGAGACCAATCTTTCGTCTCTGTTAACACTGCAGCCGTTGGAGAAGAAGAGGTCAAATACACTGTCGATGGCGTCGGAAATATCAAAGAACTTTCCAAGACGGTACAAGGCGCATTGGGTGAGGCGGTTGGCATCAACTACATCTCCGGTGGCGATAAGTCCAAGCTTCTCGGCGAACTGCGGGCCTGTGCCGAATCGGATTACTTCGAGCGAGGCATCGAGACTGCAATAGAGAAACATGGCGTAAAGATCACCCCAGTAGATATCTCAGACCTCTTTGCTGTTGAAGTCGACTTCCAAGAGGACCTCGATCGCGCCAACCGGGGCCTCAAGAAATAGTCACATTTGCTTTTATCAGGTGCCTTCTAAGCCTCTCTTGCTAGGGTGCGCCCAATCGGTAAGACGATTGAGCCGATTTGAGATTATGGAGGTATCCCTTGAGCAGTGATGATGAATCAACAAACGATGACATCATCACGGAAGAGATGCTCTGGGAGCGGATCCCGCAAGTTCAGGGAGCAGAGCGTGCCGAGACATTCTATGAATTGAGCGCACGCATATATGCGCGGGGTCAATACGATGAAGCGCTCGCCCTTGCTGAGACTGCGCGAGATATCTATTCCGAGCTCGGCGCCGGTGCACCTTTAGAAGGTTTAGCACAAGCCTATTCAGCGATCGGTTACAACCTCAATCAACTTCATCGAATCGAAGAGGCAGCAAATGCAATGACTAAGGCTGTGGAACTTCTTCGCGAACATAAATCACCGATGGCTCTTGAGCTTGCTTGCACGTTAGGTGAATGGCTTTACTCATCGAAGGAGTATCGCAAGGCGATCGACTGCATTGAAGATTGTGTTCAAGAACATCTTGTCGATGGAAACGATATGGGAGCCGCTAACGATTTCTATCTCATCGGCTGTGCCAGGCGAGACCTAGGGGAACATAGCGAAGCGATCTCAGCTTTCAATGAGGCTAGAACAATCTATAAGAAGTTGAAAGAAGTAATTCATGTTGCCAGATGTGATCAGAAAATTGCTTACTCTCTTGTAGCACTGGGGGATGCCGAAGGCGCTGAGATAGCGGCCCAACGCGCACTTGATGTATTTCAGACCGCAAATGACCACCGACGAGAGACTTTCGCGCTTTTTGAACTGGGTAAAGCACGAATCCTTAGCGGCAATGTCGATAACGGCTTAGCAACGCTTCGGAGAGTCCTTCGAACGATCGCCGAATCAGAGGATAAAGACTTTGAATTCATTCTGGAGGTCGAAGAGGAGATAGCCAAGACTTTACGGGCAAGTGGCGATTCGGTCGGTGCTTCAGAGATTGAGCGACGAATCGAAACCGTCCGCGAAATCATCGAAGAGAAATAGATCGAATTCATTTTGGTTCCTGATCTCTCTTATCTCAAGACTAAAGACTCTCTCCACGTGATGATGGTCTGTCTTGGCAATATCTGCCGCTCCCCCATGGCTGCCGCGGTGCTTGCAACGAGAGCGCGAGAAATCTCAAGTAAGTCGATTACGGTATCGAGTTCTGGAACATCAAATTGGCATGAAGGGCAAGCGGCGAATCCGCCATCACAGCGGACCTGGGAGAAGGCCGGATACAGGCATCAACATCTCGCATCGCAGATAACGTCAGAACGAATAGCTAATTCAGATCTCATTCTTGTGATGGATAGATCTAATCTGCGAAATGTCATATCGATGGCGTCGGATGATGATCATAAGAAAATCTTTCTTCTGCGTTCATTTGATGTAACTGCTGAGCATGATGAGGTTCCAGATCCTTACGGGATGGCTGATGGCGCATTTCAAGAGGTTCTTGAAATGGTCGAACGTGCAGTCGATGGTCTGCTTAGCGCTTTAGGTGTTGCAAACCCCAGTGGTACATAGCAATCGCGCCAGCAGCTGACGCGTTGATTGATCGCGTCGATCCGTATTGGGCGATGTCATAGATCTTGGTACAGGCGCGCTGCCCTTCATCAGAGATTCCAGCACCCTCTTGCCCGAAGAACATCACCACTTCTCGAGGGATTTGCGCACTCTCGAGTGGAACTGAGCCCGGCACGTTATCTATCCCAATCAACGGGATTCCTTTTTCGCTACACCAACTCTTCAAGTCTTGGACATCACTGTGATGAATCACATGAAGATATTTATCGGTCACCATAGCGCCGCGACGATTCCAATCACGCTTCCCAACAATATGCACGCTAGCAACGTTAAATGCATTCGCAGTTCTTACTATTGAGCCGATATTGAGATCGTGCTGCCAATTCTCGATAGCGATGCGAAGTGGATTTCGTTTGGTATCAAGATCTTTTACTATCGCCTCAACGCTCCAATATCGATACTGATCGCTGACATTTCTCCGGTCACCTTGAGCAAGCAACTCTTGATCAAACCTAGGATCATTCGGCCAAGGAAGGGGATGCGGTCCTACGCCAACAACGGGATAGAACTCCCCGGGTCCAATCTCAGGTTCCACCATAGAATCAATCCATACCGTGGTAGAGATATCCGGTGAACATGATGCGCACTCTAGCGAAGGAGGAGTGATGCGAGTGGTGAATCGAATACTGGTTTCACTTCTTGTGACCCTTGCTCTCCTCGCCTCGAACACTGCGACAGCTGAAGAGAGTGCAGTCAGCGCGAGTTGCTTTGTAAAGTCGAAGAGCTGTGTTCCCGCAAAATTCATCAAGCAAGCTAAATCAAAATCTCTTTCCAATCCGGCAATTCTTGTCACAGATCCAGCGACCGGTGTAGTCCTCTACCAGAACCGTCCAGATTCCCCGAGTGTTCCAGCATCAGTAATGAAGGTATTAACGAGTTATACGGCGCTGACTTTCTTAGGTGGCGACAAGAGATTTGCAACTTCAATCTATCGAGTCGAAACCGGAACAACCTTCATGATTGTCGGTGAGCGAGATCCATGGCTCACCATGTTTCGCTCGGTTTCATTGAAGTATGGACCTGCATTCGCACCTGACCTGATCAATGTTGCCCTAGCGCAATTTGGCGAAGGAGAACGCCCGAAACGAATCACCCTGCTTTACTCAAAGCTCTACCCTTCAGATGTTGCTGGACTGAAATCGCACTTCAAGAGTGGAGATGTCAAAGTCACTTTCAAGGAGATCAGCAGTAAAGAAGCCAAGCTCAGGTCAGATGAACCTCTCTATCAAATCCTCTCGCCGACGGTAAATCAGATGGTCGAATTCTTGATTCGCTTCAGTGACAATCGATTGGCGGATCGCCTTGCAGTCCATGCTGCGATCGCTCACGGATATGAGGGAGATAAGCGTGGTCTCCAACAAAGTTACCAAGACGCCCTCCTTGCAAGAGAGATTGGTATCGATGGGCTCAACGTCGAGGATGGAAGTGGGCTTTCAAAACAGAATCGGATTACCTCCCGCATGGTTGTAGATCTCTTGAACAAGACTCGCGGCCTTCCTGAATATCAATCGCTCTATCAGGGTTTGCCGACGAGTGGGAAGACCGGGACATTGAAAAAACGTTTCAAAGAGAGCGCGCCAGATGCTGTTGGTTTGGTGAGAGCGAAGACGGGTTGGGTAAACGGGTCCGTGAGCCTTGCCGGATTAATCACCTCAGGAGATAAGGAATACACCTTTGCTGTCATCGCTGATCGAATACCGCGCTATTACTCAGCAACAGAGAGGGCACGCGCGGCAATCGATCGAATGATTGGTTCTCTGGCAAAGCCGGCGAATACAGAGATTCTTGAAGCTAGCGGATGATTTTAATTAACTGTGCTGATAAATCTTGATTGCTCCACCATAACAAGCCACCCATGTTCGATCATAAATTCCATCAAAAGTCACACCAATCGGCTCATCGCAAACTTTTATCTTTTGCATCACTTTAAAATCACTTACACGCACCTTGGCTAAGGTGTCGCTGAAGTAATTGACCACAATCAATGCGCTCTCATCATCAGAGAGAACAAGGCTTCTTGCTGCTTTCCCTGTTGTCACACGTTTGATTACTTTGCCGCTCTCGATATCAAGGGCCACTACCTGACCAGATGCATTAAGCGTTGCATAGAGTGTCTTTCCATCTGAGGAGAGTTGAAGCGCACGAGGATTAGAACCTATCGATAAGCGCTTTCGGGTGAAGTCAGTGAGATTGATCTGATGCACGACCGATCCGCCCATCTGTGCCACGTAGGCAAAGCGCGAGTCAGAAGAGATCGTGATTCCGCGGGGATACGCGCCTATCGAGATTCGTTTAACTCTCTCGCCACTCTCAAGTGAGATGACAGTAAGGTCGTAGGAGCACCAATTACTTACCAAAAGCAGGCGACCATCCGGCGATACTTCGACGACTTTCGGTACCGAACCGACGGGATAGACCGCATCAATCTTGAAAGTATTTGTGTTGATTCGGTAGACGAAGCTCTTGTCATATCCGTCTGATGGCGAGCACGTGTCTGTGCCTTCCTTCGTAAAACCTTTGCCATACATCGCATAGTTGGAGACATAGAGGTATGCCCCATCCGGGGAGTAAGCACCCTCAACCGGTGAGCCTTTGACTGACGATGGGTACTTCGTGAATCCAAAATCTTTCAAGTTGACCTGATCTGGGACTGTTGCAATCAATTCCATCTTTGCACTGTCATAGATGGTCACAGAGTGGCGATACATCATGTTGTGTGCGCTTACTAAACCAAAACCTGATGCACGTACCGACTTTGGTGCGATGTTTCCCGTGATTGTCTTGACCAATCTCATCTTCTTCTCAGCGATGGTGCCCGAACTTGAGACTTCATCCGAATTTGCGGGTGCGATGCTTGTTCCGACGAGAGCCAGAATCGCAATAGCTGTGAGGGAGAACACCCGACCTCGAATACGAGGATGTGTTGGATGAAAGTGCATGAGCACACCCTATGCGAGAGAGTTGAGTACGCTCGCCAACTGTGAGGGCCTACATCGCGCTGATGAAGTTGCGCGTTGTCGAACTACTCTTGGTAACCACAGTTCCTGCACTCTTTCTTGCATCGGATGGGTTACCTGACCTCGCAATCACGTTAGCAACACTCCTTGGTGGAACTCTCGCTGCAGGAGCGGCGAATGCATTCAATATGGTGATTGAGAGTGATATCGATCAAGTAATGGGAAGGACCTCAACGCGCCCACTAGTACGAGAACTGATGAGTGAAGGAGCAGCCCTTACTTTCGCTTTCGCAATTACGGTGATCTCACTTCTTACCTTTTGGATCTTTACTAATCCTCTAGCCACGGGCCTTACCGTTGCTGCGATTGCTTTCTATGTCTTTGGCTACACCGTCGGTTTGAAACGTAGGACTTCGCAGAACATAGTTTGGGGTGGGATTGCCGGGTGCATGCCAGTGCTTATCGGCTGGGCGGCGGTCACCGGCACTCTCTCGCTCACAGCATGGCTTTTCTTTCTCCTCATTTTCTTCTGGACTCCGCCACATTTCTGGGCGCTCGCCATCAAGTACAGGGATGACTATGAGCGCGCGGGAGTACCGATGCTTCCAGTAGTGGCACCGATGAAATCAGTAGTCGCGCAGATGTGGTTTCACTCAACTGCCATGGTCATTACA
>RGOY01000090.1 GCA_010028225.1 Actinomycetota bacterium | reverse complement strand
GTCAAGGCAATATCGAAAGAGTGCGCAAGGAGCGTTGTCTGGCCAATCTTCGGCGCGTTCTCTAAATGTTTACTCAATAAGTCAAGTGCATTGGAAATTCGTACATCAGTCAATTCTTTCTCAGCGCTCTTCAGCGAATCCAGAAGCGATTCAATTCTTTCTGGCACTTCTTCACTTCGAGTCACTTTCAAGATATCGATGACGCGACCAAGCAAAAGATTCTCTCTGGCAAGGAATGAGTAGGCATCCATTCCGACCAACGCCTCAACACGACGGACTCCTGAACCAATAGAGGATTCTCCGAGAAACTTGATCAGGCCCAGTTCTCCCGAAGCTTTAACGTGCGTTCCACCGCAGAGCTCCTTCGCCCATTCGCCTACGCTCACTACTCGAACAATCTCGCCATACTTCTCACCAAAGAGCGCCATAGCGCCAATTCGCTTTGCTTCATCTTGACTCATCTCCGCTGCTGTCACAGGAAGATTCGACAAGAGAAGATCATTCACTCGACCCTCCACCTCCTGCATAGTCATGGCAGAGACTGGGCCGGTACTTGGAAAGTCAAAGCGGAAACGTCCAGGAGCGTTCTCCGAGCCAGCTTGCGTTGCAGTTTCACCCAAGACTTCTCGAAACGCTTTATGAACCATGTGAGTCGCAGTATGTGCTCTCGATATCGCAGCACGTCGCTGGCCATCTATTGTCGCGTGAACTCGAGCTCCGACGCGCACAGCTCCTGATGAAATTTCGCCACGATGCACAAAAAGACCGGGTACTGGCGTTTGAACATCAAAAACTTCAAAGACGCTTCCATCATCCTTGCACTGATTGTCCGTCACTGACTATTGCCAAAATGCTCGCTTCACCGCTTGTACTCTGATAACCAATGAATTCGCTGCTCTTGCCGCTCTCCAAGATTTTTCTATATTCCGAGAGATCGGTATGCCCAGATTTCTTTGCCTTGGCGTCAGCCTTCGCGCGTTCTTTCTGTTCTCGCATGAGTTGTCGAAAGCCTGCTTCATCGACGGCTAAACCTTTCTCCGTCGCCATCTCAAGAGTGAGGTCGAATGGGAAACCGTATGTGTCATGAAGCATGAAGAGGTCAGTGGCAGGTAATACTTTCGCGCCAGACTTCTTCATTGACTCTGCAGCCAGGTCGAAGATGTTTGTCCCACTTCGAAGAGTCTCAAGGAATGTCCCCTCCTCATTCGCAGTCACAGCTTCTATACGCTCACGATCACTTCGAAGTTCAGGATATTGTGGCGACATCGCCTCGATTGAGGATTTGATTAATTCGACAAGGGTTGGTTCGGCGCTGCCAAGGATTCGCATATTTCTTACAACTCGGCGCATCATTCGCCTCAGCACATAACCTCTCCCCTCGTTTCCAGGGGTGACACCATCACCAATCAACATCGCGGCGGTTCGAGCATGGTCTGCAATCACTCGAAGTGAAACATCACTTTTCTCTTCGAGACCGTAGGCAACTCCCGTGAGTTCGGATGCTTTGCGCAAGATGATGCTCGTTGTATCAATTTCATAGATATTGTCGACTCCCTGCAACAGGGCTGCCGTTCTCTCGAGTCCAAGGCCCGTATCAATATTTTTCGCAGGCAACTCTCCGAGAATCGGATAACCCTCTTTCCCCGGCCCGTCGCCACGTAGATTTTGCATGAAGACAAGATTCCAAATTTCCAGATAGCGGTCTTCATCCGCTACCGGCCCACCATCCCGTCCGTATTCTGGGCCTCGATCGAAGTAGATCTCAGAGCATGGTCCACATGGTCCAGGAACTCCCATCGACCAGAAATTGTCTGCCATGCCTCTTCGTTGAATCCGATCTTTAGGGACACCAACTTGTTTATGCCAGATATCTGCTGCCTCATCGTCATCAAGGTAGACCGTTACCCAGAGTCGCGCTGGATCGAAGCCAAAGCCACCATCACTCTGACTGCGAGTGAGCAACTCCCACGCTAAGGAGATCGCACCTTCTTTGAAGTAATCACCAAATGAAAAGTTGCCGCACATTTGAAAGAACGAAGCATGCCTCGTTGTTTTTCCAACTTCATCAATATCAAGTGTGCGAACACATTTTTGGACCGAAGTTGCACGCGGATACGGAGGTGGTAACTCACCGAGAAAATAAGGCTTGAATGGAACCATCCCCGCATTTACCAAGAGGAGATTTGGATCATTGAGAATCAACGATGCCGATGGCACCACAGCATGATTAAGTCCTTGACGATTACCTGACTCGAAGAAGTCCAGCCACCGCTTTCGTATTTCGGCGGAGTTCACAGCGTTCTAGAACTCCTCATCTTCGTCATACGTGCTGCGATTGGCCCGACTCTTGGGCTTGGCTCGTTTCTTTGGCGCTCCCCTACCTTCTTCACGACCTTTACGCCTTTTGGTTGCTGCTTGAACTACCGTTCCAAGAAGTTTGAGGGCCACGGCATTTTTATCAACAAACCCCGAGGCCGCGCCAGTAACTTTCGCGGTTAACTCTTCAGCAGCTTTGGTGATGTTATTGACGCTTTGCAAGGGCCCATTTACCAAACGGACTGTGGTCGTTGCTTCCTCAAGTAGTGGCGTCGTATCGGCGGTTATCGCTTTGACCGAAGCGCCCACCTCATCGATCGCTCGGCCCAAGCGGACTACTGCATAGGCGATAGCGATAGCAATTACTAAGAGTGAGGATGCGGCAATAATTCCTGCGATTCCACCTGCAGACATGGGGTGAGTTTACCCTTCCTTGCTCTGCCGGGAATCTTTCGAATCTTCCGGGGTTGCATCGACGCCGCTCTCTTTTCGTTGCGCTGGCGTGATGGGAGTGGGAGCGCCCGTGAGGGGATCGCCACCGCTCGCTGTCTTAGGAAATGCAATGACTTCGCGAATCGACTCTGCTCCAGCCAAAAGCGCCGCTACACGGTCCAGACCTAATGCGATTCCACCATGAGGCGGTGGACCATAGTTGAAAGCTTCTAACAAGAATCCAAACTTGGACTCGGCCTCTTCTTTGCTCAGACCAATCGTTTTAAAGACACGTTCTTGGATATCGCGTCTATGGATACGAATCGAGCCGCCGCCGATCTCATTTCCATTGAGCACGATGTCATAGGCATAAGCGAGAGCGTTTGCTGGATCGCTATCAAATGTCGACTCGAACTCTGGTTTTGGTCCAGTAAAAGGATGGTGAACTGCAGTCCAACCACCGTCCTCAGTCTTCTCAAACATCGGCGCATCTACAACCCAGAGAAGATTCCATTCTGATTGGTTGATCAGATTCTTACGGCGACCGATCTCAAGTCGCACAGCTCCAAGAAGATTTTGAGAGACGCTTCGCTCGCCGGCGGCGAAGAAAATTGCATCGCCGTTCGCTGCACCTACCTCACTTGCTATCCCGCTAGTTTCCGTTTCGGAGAGATTTTTTGCGACGGGACCAGAGAGAGCACCATCTTCACCGACGAGGATGTATGCGAGACCTTTTGCACCACGCGACTTCGCCCACTCTTGCCATGCATCGAGCTCACGACGGGGAGTACTCGCGCCACCTGGCATGACGACAGCACCAACATAAGGCGCTTGGAAGACACGAAAGGCGGTCTCTTTGAAGAAGTCCGTTACTTCCTTGATCTCGAGCCCGAAGCGCAGATCTGGTTTATCCGAACCGAAACGATCCATCGCGTCGCGATAGGTCATATGCGGTATCGGCGTTGAAATCTCCACACCGAGGACCGATCGGAAGAGATCTTTGAGAATCGTCTCGGTCACCGCGATGACATCGTCCTGATCAACGAATGACATCTCGATATCTAACTGAGTGAATTCCGGCTGGCGATCCGCTCGAAAATCCTCATCTCGAAAACAGCGAGCAATCTGGTAATAACGCTCCATCCCAGCAACCATCAGAAGTTGCTTAAAGAGTTGTGGAGATTGAGGCAGGGCATACCAAGAACCAGGCTGGAGTCGAACCGGGACTAAGAAGTCACGTGCGCCCTCCGGCGTTGATCGAGTCAGATAAGGAGTCTCAATCTCTAAGAACTTCAAGGAGTCCATCGACCTACGAATAGATGATGTGATCTTTGATCTCAGTCGAAGATTGGCAGCAGGTCCTTCACGACGAAGATCAAGATAGCGATACTTAAACCTCACTTCTTCGCTGACGTTTATCGTTTCACCACTATCGACTGGGAAAGGAAGCGCGGCAGATTCACTCAAGACAGTCAACGTCTCACATCGAATCTCAATCTCTCCCGTTGCAATATCTGTATTTTCATTGCCTTCTGGTCGCTTGGCTATCTCACCCTCAACCAGGACGCACCACTCTGCACGCAGCTGTCCCGCTATCTTCTCGTCGCTAATGACAACTTGAACCGAACCCGACGAGTCTCGTAGATCGATGAAGGCGACCCCACCGTGATCTCGTCGACGCGCGACCCATCCGGCAAGGCGAACTTTGCGCCCGATATCACTCGCGCGCAGCGATCCTGCATCATCTGAACGAAGCAACGAAAAACCCTCTACTTTCCATTTCTAAGTACTACTTCTTCGGACTTACATGGCTGAGGAGATCTGAGTGTGCGAGTCTAACCGCGCTCTCAACTCCCGTGCTCATCTCCTTTATTTTCACAGTTCCGGCGTTGAGTTCGTCTTCACCGATGACTGCAACAAACTTCGCACCAAGGCGATCGGCGGCTTTCATTGCACCTTTGAGTCCACGATCCCCAAAATTGATATCAGCGCAGATTCCCGCTTCACGTAGCCCATGAACCAATGCAAGGACCGCGCTCTTGGATTCTGACGAGAGGGCAATCATGTATAGATCAAGACTGCTCTCACTCGATCCACTGACCTTCTCTGCTTCGCACGCTAGAGCAATTCTGTCGATTCCCATTGCAAAACCAATACCGCTCAACTCTGCACCACCGAGTTCCTTCATCAAACCGTCGTACCGGCCCCCGCCACCGATTCCAGATTGTGCGCCGAGTGCGTGATGTTCAAATTCGAAAGTTGTTCTGGTGTAGTAATCGAGCCCTCGAACCATTCGAGGTTCGATGACGAATTTGATTCGAAGCGTCTTCACGCGTTCTTTGTATTCGATTCGCGTTTGCCAACGTGTCTTCGGCACATAAACATTTTGAAATTTTATCACGGTATCGCGATACGCGATAAACTTTTCCCAAACGATTGAATCGTGACTAATCACGGGAAACGAATCAACGGTTGCAATTCGAATCGTGTCGGTGTCTTGTGTCAATTTTGCGCCGTGTTTAAGCGCTTTTCTTATGTGGTATTGTGCTTTGCGTTCACTTGAACACGAAAAGAGCGTTAAAACGCTTAAAATCGCTATTATTCGAATCATAAATTTTTGAGCATTTGAATCATTCGCGGGCAA
>RGOY01000089.1 GCA_010028225.1 Actinomycetota bacterium | reverse complement strand
GAAGACCTGCCTCACGAGCAAGGCTAACTTCCGGGCAGCCAGTCATGCCGACAACTGTTGCACCAGCAAGAGCTGCAAATCTGATTTCTGCTGGCGTCTCAAAGCGCGGACCATTGAAACCGGCATAGATACCGCCGGTTCGAAGCGGAATCCCTAAGTGAGAGGCGCTTTGACTGAGCGCATCTTTCACATCTGAGTCGTAACAATCCATCACATCAACGTGCTGGACGCCATCAGGTTGGATTCCGTCAAAAAAAGTATGTGCTCGGCCAGAGGTAAAGTCAACGAAATCATCGACGAGTTGTAAGTCACCGGGTTTCAGAGTCGGATCGATACCGCCGACAACATTTACCGCGACAATGTAGTCGACCTTACAATCCTTGAGTGCCTGGATATTTGCACGGTAGTTGATTGCCTGAGGCGGAACGCTGTGATCACTGCCATGGCGCGTGAGAAAGACGATCTCTACGCCGTTCCATGAACCATCAGTTACCTTTGCAGTTCCATATGTGGTTTCAACTACCCTGGACTCTCTTCCTTCAAGTGCTGGCAAGTTATAGAAGCCAGTTCCTGCGATAACTCCAATCAGGGCCATTAACTTCGACTGCCTTCAGATCCAGCCATTAACCGCCCAATCTCATCGCGGTTTGCGAGCTTAGAGTCAAAGGTCGCCACGATTTTTCCACCATAGAGCACCGCTACTCGATCAGAGAGCGAGAGAATCTCAGAACCGACATCAACTCCTCGCGTCGGCTGTGATGCCACGACGACAGGGAGATTCTGGCTCAACTCTCGCGCTACTACCGTCTTCTGCTTATTTCCACCAGAGAGTGAACTTGCTGGTGCAGAAGCGTTCGGGGTTCTTATGTCGTAGCGCCTTACTAACTCATCACCGTTCCTGGCGACGGCATCGAGATCTCGAATCCAACCTTTGGCATATGGTTCTTGATCGAATCGATTCAGTACGAGGTTGTCGGAAATTGAATAAGTTGCGACCAGTCCATGACGTTCACGATCTTCTGGAATGTGAGCAACTCCCGCTGCATGAACTTCATGCGGCTTAAGATTTGGAACTTCTTTACCTGCGACCAAGACTTTTCCTTTTCGTCTATTTCGCATCCCACAGATTGCTTCAACTAACTCACGTTGACCATTTCCCTCAACGCCCGCTATTCCCAATATTTCCCCGGCATTGACCTGCAGGGAAATTCCTCTGACTGCTTCGAGCCTTCGATCATCGAGCACCTCGAGCTCTCGAACTTCCAACGCTGCACCCGTTGGATTACCGGGACCCTTCTCGACATGAAGGACAACTTCTCGTCCCACCATCATCTGGGCAAGTTGGCTCTCGCTACTTTCTTTGGGAGAGGTGACTCCGACAAGTTTTCCATTTCGCAAGACCACGACTCGATCGGCTATCGCCATAACTTCTCGAAGTTTATGAGTGATGAAGAGGATCCCAACACCCTTACTTGCGAGATTTCGTAGTACTTCTAAGAGCTCATCAGTTTCTTGTGGTGTCAAAACCGCGGTTGGTTCGTCGAGAATTAAGAGACTTACATCGCGGCGAAGCGCCTTCAAGATCTCGACACGCTGCGCCATGCCCACAGGCAAGTCTTCGATGATGGCATCGGGATCGATGGCCAGTCCATATCTCTTGGAGAGTTCAGCGGTTTCACGTCGGGCTTTTTGCATTTGAATGAGACCGAATTTGGTTGGCTCATCACCCAGAATGAGGTTCTCAGTTACCGACATCACGGGTACGAGTTGAAAGTGTTGGTGGACCATACCGATACCGCGTGCAATCGCACCGGCAGTATCCCCGTAAGGCAGTTCCTTGCCCTTGACTCTTATCGTTCCTGAATCTGGCTTAACGAGTCCAATGACTGCTTTCACAAGAGTTGATTTGCCTGCTCCATTCTCTCCAAGGAGCGCCACAATTTCCCCTGGCTTGACCGAGAGCGAGATCTCTTGATTTGCAAGAACTGATCCGAAGCGTTTGCTTAACCGTTCTACATCGAGAAGGTTTGTCATACCTTCTCCTTCTCGTAAGGAATGCCCTCGGCTGCGGGAGGTCTGACTTTTCCGGCAGAGATAGCAAGGATGAGGATGGTCAATATGTACGGCAACATGGTGACGAACTGTTGTGGAATCTGCACAACTTCATCAATCATCAACTGATTTGTTACCGCCTGTGAAAGACCGAAGAAGAGCGCAGCAGCGAATGCGCCGAGTGGATTCCAGCGACCAAAGATCATGATTGCTAGCGCTGTGAAACCTTTGCCTGCAGTGAATCCTCGTTCAAATATCCCGACCGCCTCGAGTGCGAGATAACTTCCGGCAAGACCTCCGACCGCACCTGCAATCGTTACATTGAGGTAGCGAAGCCGGACAACTGAGACTCCTGCAGTATCAGCACTTGAGGGATGTTCGCCGACGGATCGAGAACGTAGCCCCCACGGTGTCTTATAGAGCGCAACCCATAGACCAAAAATGAAGATGATGCCCAGGTATGTGATGGGTCCGTGATCGGAGATGATCGGCCCTACAACTGGGATATCGCCGAGTATCGGTAGATCGATCGGTGCGAACGTTGAAGGTATTCGAAAGTTCTGACGGTAGAGAAATGAAGTGATTCCTGCGGCCATAATGTTGATGATGACGCCAGCGATGATCTGATCCATCTTCCAGGTGATGGTCATCACCGAGAGCAACAGTCCAACGAGAACGCCCGTCATGATCCCGATAAAGAGACCAGCGGTTATGTTCTTCAATATCGCTCCCAAGAAGAATGCAGTGAAGGCCGAGACCAACATCGTTCCTTCGATTCCGATATTGACGATGCCAGTTCGCTCACACATAACGCCCACCATCGCAGCGAGAGCAAGTGGTAAAGCAAATGGAATTGCCGTAAAGACTACCGATGAGGTGACTATCGAATTTTGACTATAGAAATATGCGAAGAGAAGTATTGATGAGATGATGACAAAGTAACTCAAGCGAAACTTCATCAGTTGCTCCATCCACTCGAGAGGGAAATTCCCTCTTCTTTGCGCTTCAAGAGACGAAGCAAAATCGGCGCTGTCACGAAGAAGAGAATGAGCGCCAAAACAAGATCGACGATCTCGGGTGCAACACCTGCCCGAAATTGCATCGTTGAAGCTGCACCGCGCATTCCACCGATCAATATCGCAGCCGGAATCACACCGAGGGGATTGGCGCGGGCTAGGAGAGCAACAGTGATTCCATCAAAACCGAGACCTGCATTGAAAGCGGGTTCAAATCGCCCCGTGATACTGAGCGTCTCCACCGCTCCTGCAACTCCCGCAGTTGCACCGCCGAGCAACATACTGGAGATGATGACGCGCTTAACCGAAATGCCGGCATACCACCCTGCACTTCGATTTCTACCAATCGTTTCAATTCGAAATCCGGTGGTGGTTTTTCGCATCAACCACCAGAAAGCAAGAGAGATCGCTATCGCAATGAAAAATCCAAGTGGAAGTCCAAAGATGTCAGGGATTCGTGCCGACTCTTCAATCTTCGGCGTGCGCGTGATCGGTTGATCAGGTTCCTTAAATGGAGTACTTGCCAGATAATCCGCAAGAGCAATGACAATGCTATTGAGCATGATCGTCGTGATGACTTCATGCACTCCTCTATAAGCCTTCAAGAGACCGGCAACGAGTGCAACGAGTGAGCCAAAGAATGCGCCAAAGAGAAGCGCGAGAGGTATGTGGATCAGAAAAGGAAGGCCAACGAAGGAGTATCCGGCCCAAGCTGATGCGAGTGCCCCTGATATCAATTGACCCTGAGCTCCGATATTAAATAGCCCAGCTCGTAGACAGATTGCTACGGCAAGACCGCTCAGAATAAGAGGAGTCGCCTTGGCCAGCGTGGTTGCAAATCCTTCAACCGAGCCGAACGCTTTAGTAAAGAGAACTTGATAGGCAAGAAGTGGATTACTGCCCTGCATCGCGATGAGGATGCTGCCCACGACGAAGGCGATAAGGAGTGAAAGCAGAGGAATGGAAAGAGATTGCAACTTCACCCGCTGCATGATCGCCATGTAAGTTCCATTCGAACTTAGAACTGCGTTGAAAAAAATTTGATGCTATTTGAATGCGGGGAGGCACACATCTCTGTGCGCCTCCCCGCGGATTTTCCTACTGAAGCTCGAGCTTCTTAGAGCTTAACTCCAGTTGGGACAGTCCCATCCAACACCTGTGGTGTTAGTTCAGCCATCTTGTCCTTGATAGCTGCATCGATCTTCGAATCGAAGTCGTGGTAAGGAGCAAGTCCAACCTCACCGAAGAAGTTTCCGCCTTCGATGGTTCCGGCTGATGCTGCCTCAACGAGCGCGGCAACGCCCTTGTCGATCAACTTCATCGCTGAAGTGACCAAGCATGGTTGCGCCTCAGGCAGAGTTCCCCATTGATCGGCATCGACACCGATGCAATATGCACCTGGGGTCTTTGCAATCTCAAGGAGCGCTCCGTTACCTGTGTTTCCACCAGCACCGAAGATGACGTCATAACCCTGTGAGAGGAGTTGCTTTGCAGTAGCTCCACCCCATGCTGGGTCATTAAAGGCATTGTCTGGCGCGTGATAGATCAGCTTCGTAGCAGGAAGATCCTTGCCAAGTAGCTGTGCGGCGTAAGCGACGCCGTTGCGGAAGCCTTCACCAAAGTAACGAACTGGTGGAACGACTTCAGTACCAAGTACTGCGCCGGTCTTTCCAGATGTGGTCAAGTGACCTGCAAGAACGCCAGCCAAGAAGCCAGCCTTATCTTCAGGGAATACGAGACCAGTGAGGTTTGGAAGCGCCTCACCCTGGAATTGATCGACACCGATGAACTTGATATCTGGATATTGCTTAGCAGCATTAGTCATCGCCTCTGCCATCAAGAAGCCGACACCGATGATGACGTTGTAACCTGCATCAGCAAACTGGCCGATATTGGTTGCGTAATCCTTCGGATCGAGAGTCTCGATGTACTTTGCGAATCCACCAACGGTCTCAGCGCCAGCAACGGCACCTTCCCAAGCAGATTGGTTGAATGACTTGTCATCGACCTTACCGGTGTCAGTTACAAGTCCGATGCAGAACGCACCTTCTGTACCGCAATCTGCTTCTGTGATTGCTGCAGTCTCTTCAGTTCCGCTGCTGCATGCAGACAGACCGAAGAGTGAAATGCTCACTGCGAAAAAAATAGACGCAATGCGCTTAATCATGAATCTCCTCTCAACAGGGGCCGCCGGCTCGAGTGACGGCGGTTCAATCGATCGATTGACGCTGAGCAATGGGGAAAGACGGGGAAATCTCTTCACTCAGCGTGTGTCGGAATCCTAGGGTGAGGAGATGAAGAAAGCAGAGTTCGGCGCGTGTGAAAGATTTCAATGCGATGCCAACGAAAGATTACTTAACC
>RGOY01000088.1 GCA_010028225.1 Actinomycetota bacterium | reverse complement strand
AAGGTGGTGATTTTGGGCTCTGGGGCCACTGCCAGATCTGCTCTCGTTGCACTGCAAGAATTGGATGAGAGTGGTAAGAAGGTTGGAGTCGTGGATATTTTCCGGCGTAGTAACAATGGAGATTCATGGTTACAAGAGGCAAGCAAGCTCGATATGAGGATTTCTTCGCTTGAGAATTTTTCAACGGATAGAAACTTTCAGTTGATTATCTCTACGCTTCCCTCGACTGCTCAATCGGGCATTTCGCTGCAACTTCAAGGATTTAGTGGAACACTTTTCGACATTTCATATTCACCATGGCCATCAACTTTCGCGGGAGTGGTCAAGGGCCCGGTCGTATCTGGTCTCTCACTTTTGGTAGCACAGGCGGTTGACCAGGCCGCTATATTCACAGGAGTAAATTTCGATCGCGGCGAAATGTATCGAGAGGTTAAGTTGTCCACAGCTCGCGAACTTGCTAAGTAGTCGAACGCTCCCGATTCAGTACTTTCTGGTGTGCACTTTCTTGCTCCACATCTAGTTCTGGCATTTCTCACACTACTCATCGCTAGCATCATCGATATTCGATCTCGCCGGATCCCCAATCTCTTACTGCTTTCATCTGGGCTCGTTCATCTGATTTTCTGGAGAGTCGATGGCCTTAACTTTCGAGGTGGAGTGGTTGCTCTTATAGTTGCCACCGCATTGATAATCGCTCCATTTTCCGGGCCGTGGATTCTCAAGAATTGTGGGATGGGGGATATCAAACTTCTCATTTACATGATGTGGTCGATGGGCAAGGTGATCAACTGGAGTTCTTTCCTCATCGCCCTTGGATTGACATCCCTTTTGGTCGCGGGAGCGCAGTTGACCGTGCGAAGGCGCATCAATTGTTCGATTCCTTTTGCGCCCGTTCTGGCGATAGGGGGTCTTTCCGGGGTGTTTCTCTGACCGGCTCCTTGAAAGGGCATCACTGTGGGAGAATTCGGGCGTGCGCTGGCTAACTGCAGGTGAGTCTCATGGCCCAGCCCTCGTTGGGATCATCGAGGGAGTGCCCGCTAATGTCTCAATCTCAACTAAAGACTTAGAAAACGAACTGGCTCGCCGTCGACTCGGTTTTGGCCGGGGCGCACGTCAGAAGTTTGAAGTCGACGCAGTCCGGCTCCTGGGCGGTGTTCGTCACGGTCTGACACAAGGCGGTCCAATCGCAATCGAGATCGCGAATACTGAATGGCCCAAATGGGAAAAGGTGATGTCTGCCGACCCCATTGCGCAGGAAGAAGTTGAGGGATTGGCTCGCGGAGAAGCTCTGACGCGACCGCGGCCAGGGCATGCCGATCTTGTTGGAATGCAGAAATATGGATTCAACGATGCAAGGCCGATTCTCGAACGTGCAAGCGCCCGCGAGACTGCAATGCGTGTGGCATTGGGCAAGGTAGCGAAGAACTTCTTGAGTCAGGTGGCGGGCATTGAAGTCCTCAGCCATGTAGTCGCGATTGGATCGGTATCCGATCGATCAATGAACATTAACGTTGCGCCGACTTTTGAAGATCTAACCCGGATCGATCAGGACCCTGTTCGCTCGGCTGATGCATCATTGAGCGAACGTTTTGTCGCAGAGATTGAGTCAGCTCATCGAGACGGCGATACGCTCGGTGGAATTTTCGAAGTACTAGCTTTCAATGTGCCCATTGGCCTTGGCTCTCATGTTCACTGGGATCGACGCATTGATGGCCAACTAGCGGGTGCGCTCATGAGTATCCAAGCAATAAAAGGCGTCGAGGTGGGAGATGGTTTCTTGACCTCATCACGAAGAGGTTCACTCGCACACGATGAGATAAGCCAAGGAGAAAAGGGATTAACACGTACTTCAAATCGTTCCGGAGGAACTGAAGGCGGAATGACAAATGGCGAAACACTACGAATTCGGGCTGCGATGAAACCAATCTCGACTGTGCCTAAAGCGCTTTCGACAATAGATGTCGCGACTGGGGAGGCTGCAAAGGCGATAAATCAACGCTCAGACGTCTGTGCGGTGCCCGCTGCTGGAGTTATCGGAGAAGCCATGGTTGCACTGGTACTTGCGCAAGCGTTCCTCGAGAAATTCGGCGGAGATAGCCTTGAGGAATCTCGGCGTAATTTCGAGAATTATTCAACCTCGATGAAGATCAAGTGATGTTTGCGCCGAAAAGAATACGGGGCTGTATCTTGATTGGACCGCCCGGTGCTGGAAAGAGCACGGTAGGGGGCTTGCTTGCAAGAGATTTAGGTTTGCCGTTTCTCGACACTGACATCATCATTGAAGAGTCGACTGGCAAGAAAGTCTCACAAATCTTCATTGAAGATGGCGAGGCAAAATTTCGCGAGATTGAGGAATCAGTTGTTCTCAAGAGCATTGAAGTTGATGCATCGGATGTGAATCGACCGATCGTTCTAGCACTTGGCGGTGGATCAATCCTCAGCGAACGCGTTCAGAAACTTCTCAAAGAACGCAGTGACATCGTCTATCTCGACGTCTCGCTTTCGAGTGCGGCACCGCGCGTTGGCTTCAATCGTGAGCGACCTCTTCTCATGGTCAATCCGCGTCAGCAGTGGCAAGAATTAATGAATCGCCGCCGACCCATCTATATCTCTCTTGCATCGGTGACTGTAGATACCAATGAAAAGAGTCCCAAGGATGTGGCTCTGGAGATTGAAAAGTTTTTGGAGGCGGCGTGATTTCGGCGATAGCAGTCCAGAGCGAGCATCTCTATCACGTCACATTCACCGACTCGTGGCAAGATCGTTTGCGCGAGATTCAAGCAGAGCGAAAAATTCTGATTATTACTTCACGAGAAGTTATCAATCACACTGGATTGAAAACCGAAGGACTTAATCTTTGCCTCGTTCCTGATGGCGAATTAGCCAAAGACTTTGCAACACTGAAGAGCGTCTGGGACTTCTTGGAAACTCACGGTGTTGAGCGGGGTGATTTAATCGTGGCGATTGGTGGTGGTTCCATCACCGATTTCGCAGGCTTCATCGCCGCTACATGGCTTCGCGGAGTTGAGTGGATCGCATTTCCAACGACACTGGCTGGGATGGTTGATGCCTCGGTTGGCGGAAAAACTGGAATTAACGGAACAAGTGGCAAGAACCTAATTGGCTCCTTTCATTCACCCAAAGAAGTCATCATTGACTTGGCACTCGTTTCGACACTTTCGGATCGTGATTTTTGCGCAGGTTTGGCCGAGGTAATCAAGTGCGGTTTTATCGCTGATCCTGAGATATTGAGAATTTTGCAGGAATCAGACCTTGAAACGTTGCGAAGCGATCGCGGAGCGGAGGCACTGGCTGAGTTAACGTGGCGAAGCGTTGCCGTTAAAGCGAAGATTGTTTCAGAGGACTTTCGAGAGAGTGGTTCACGAGCATTTTTGAATTATGGTCACACGCTCGGTCATGCCATTGAGCACCATAGTAAATATCAACTCCGCCATGGAGAAGCAGTCGCAATTGGTCTTCACTTTGCCGCTCATCTTGGGGTAAAACATCTTGGCTTGGATCGAGAGTCTTACCAACTTCATCGAGATCTCCTGAACAAGTATCGCCTGCCTTTGAAGTTTGAGGGAAGCGTTTTCGAGTCATTGTTATCGGTGATGCGCTTGGACAAGAAGTATCAGGATGGGATAATCAGATTTGTACTCCTTCGTGAAATTGGCAAACCGCAAATCTTTGCTGATTTAACCGAAGATGACCTGGCCAGTGCATATCAGGAGGTGATGAGTTGAGTAAGTCACGGATGATCTTGGTGCTCAATGGCCCCAATCTTTCGCGGCTCGATCTTCGAGAGAAATCACACTACGGCGACCTCAGTTACCCTGAACTTCGCGAGTTTGTCGAAAGGTCAGCAGAGGAGTTGGGAGTGGCGGTTGATATTCGCCAAAGCGATGACGAAGCAACGATCATAGGTTGGCTTCATGAGGCTGCAGATAAGGCTCTACCAGTGATATTCAATCCAGCAGCTTTCACTCATTACTCGGTGGCAATAAGAGATGCAGCGGCTTTGCTGCGAGGACCACTGATTGAAGTTCATCTTTCGAATCCATTGACTCGAGAGGAGTTCAGACACACTTCGATGATCGCTGGCGTTTCGACCGGGACTATCGCGGGTTTTAAGCAGGACTCCTATCGCCTGGCTCTGATTGCGATGAAAGATCTCATCGAAAAGACCCAATAGAATGAGCATCTGGCTCTACTGAGTCTTCACAACAACCTTCCGAGAATAGAGAGCATCGTGGCAACGACAAATGATTTGAAGAACGGAATGACACTCGACCTTGACGGCCAACTCTGGACTGTTGTGGAGTTTCAGCATGTAAAACCCGGCAAGGGCCCGGCCTTTGTTCGCACGAAGATGAAGAACGTAATGAGCGGCAAAGTTGTGGAGAAGACTTTCAACGCTGGCATCAAGGTTGATATCGCGATACTTGAACGCCGTGAGATGCAATTTCTCTATAAAGATGGTGATGATTTCGTTTTTATGGATTCCACCAACTATGACCAAATCACAGTTCCAGGTGAAACAGTCGGTGAGTCCGCAAATTACATGCTAGAAAATACAAACGCCGTTGTTGCGATTCACGAGGGAAATCCACTTTTCATTGAACTGCCAGCATCCGTTGAGCTCACTATCACGTACACGGAACCGGGCCTTCAGGGCGACCGCTCAAACGCTGGGTCGAAACCAGCAACGCTCGAGACGGGCATAAACGTTCAAGTTCCACTCTTTATTAAGCAGGGGGAGAAGGTGCTCGTTGATACTCGAACGGGCGAGTATCTAGGAAGAGCTTGATGAGTGCCCGAGCTAAGGCGAGAAAAGCCGCGGTCGATCTTCTTTTCGCTGCAGATCTACGTGGCAAAGAGCCTTCACTGGAGGATTTGGACCTGCTCGGCAGAGAAAACAGGGACTACACCAAGTCTTTGATAGATGGCGTCAAAGAACACCGTGATCGAATTGACTCGCTTATCCATACTTATGCGCAGGATTGGGATAAGGATCGCCTACCTGCGGTAGATCGAAACATCCTACGAGTAGCAATCTACGAGCTGCTCTGGGGTTCGCTCGATCACTCAATAGCCATCAGTGAAGCGGTCAGCCTTGCGGAGTTACTCTCAACGGAAAAGTCTGCAAAGTTCATCAATGGCCTTTTGGCGCGAATCTCTGGACTGGCGGCAACGTTGCCAAGATAGGTTAGACTCTGCCAACCCTTTAACGACCGTCCTGTGAGGCGGCCAAGGAGCAACAGATGACGCGTACCGTTTTGACGCGCGATGAGATATCTCGCGCTGTACGTCGTATTTCTCATGAAATCTTGGAACGCAATAAGGGCGCCGACTCGCTCCTGCTCCTTGGAATTCCCACGCGCGGTGTGATTCTCGCTCAACGTATCCACGCCGAGATCGCAGCCATTGAAGGCAAGCAGGTGGGCCTTGGGTCCCTCGATATCACGCTTCATCGAGATGATCTCCGCCTCAGAGCGCCAAGACCACTACATCGAACCGAAATTCCTGCGGGTGGTATTGAAGGAAGAGATGTCGTCTTGGTCGATGACGTTTTCTTTTCGGGAAGAACTATCAGGGCAGCCCT
>RGOY01000087.1 GCA_010028225.1 Actinomycetota bacterium | reverse complement strand
GATTGATCGAACATCCATTCATTCTTTGGGTGGTTGACTCGAGCAACGACTCGGGGAACGCCATATTCAGTCTTCGCCAGAAGCGAGGTAACGAGATTGACTTTGTCATCGCCTGTGGCGGCCACGAGAACTTGGCAGTTGACGAGTTGTGCGTTATCCAATGATGAGATTTCACACGAGTCAGCGAGAAGCCATTCCGCTGTGGGCACGCTCTCCATTTTTAGCGCTTTCGGGTCTTTGTCGATAAGCAGCACCTGATGACCATTGCTGATCAACTCTCGAGCGATTGCTCTGCCGACATTTCCCGCGCCAGCGATAGCGACCTTCATCATTTCTCCTTCGGAGATCTGGCCAGGGTCGCGGCCACGGTTGCGATCTCCTTATCTGCGACGAAAATGTGGAGGACATCTCCTTCTTGCAAGATAGTGCGATCGAGGGGGACGATTCCTTCGCCAAGTCGGGTGATAAATGCAACTCGCGCTGAAGTCATCTCTTGAATCGACCCAATGGACTGACCGAACCAATCTCTATGCACCGGCATCTCACAGAGTTGCACATTTCCAGAGGGATCGCTCCATTCAGATTTTGCTCCCTCCGGCAGAAGTCTTCGAAGGATCTGGTCGGTGGTCCAGAGAACTGTTGCAACTGTTTGGATTCCAAGGCGCTGATAAATCTCTGCACGTGCTGGGTCGTAAATTCGAGCTACGACATTGGCAACACCAAAGCTCTCCCGTGCAAGGCGAGCGGCAATGATGTTGGAGTTATCGCCGGATGAGACAGCGGCAAATGCGCCAGCCTTTTCGATTCCTGCTTCTAGAAGAGTGTCGCGATCAAAACCCACGCCAGCGACAGTCTGACCATTGAAATCTGCGCCGAGCCTTCTAAAAGCTTCACGGTTTTGATCGATGACTGAAACGGAATGTCCGAGTGCTTGGAATTGGATAGCTAGTGTGGAGCCGACGCGACCACAGCCCATGATCACAACATGCACAAAGACAGAGACTACACCCGCGCGCCATCGCATCTATGCTCCGCTTCGTGATGTCCGACTCTCCAGCTTCCAAGCTTTCTGAAGGGGATCGAGTCGAGGTTGAGGTGGGAGTAATAGCGCACGGCGGACACTTCATCGCGCATCATGATGGAATGACTATCTTCGTTCGCGGTGCGGATACCGGTGAGCAAGTCCTGGTCGAGATAGATGAGATAACGAAGAAGATAGCTCGGGGTCATACTGTCGAAGTAAAGCGCGCTTCGAAAAATCGCGTTACGCCACGTTGTCAGTACTTCATTGATAACGCATGTGGTGGCTGCGACTTTCAACATCTGACCATTGAACATCAGAGAGAGTTGAAGGTCAGAGTCGTCGCTGATTCCATGAAGCGAATTGGCGGAATTGATTTCACTCCAGAGTTGGTTCCAGTACCAGGAGATGGCTTCCATTGGCGCACACGTATGGATTTCATCGCCTCACCTGGTGGGCGATTAGCGATGCATCCTGCGAGAAGCAGCTTGCTCACTGAGATAAGTGAGTGCGCTATTGCTGGAAGAGAGATCGAGATAGATCAGATCAATAACGATCTCGAGCAGAGGCGCGGTGCGTGGGGAGAGCGGATTCGCGTCGGGATAGATGGCTCCAAAAAAATCCATACAGCGCTTGGCAAGCGAGCTCGACTTACCCACGATGTTCACGGTGAGATCTTTGAAGTCTCGCTCGAGAGCTTCTGGCAGCCGCATCACCTCGCTGCAGAGATGTTAGTGAGAGAGTTGCAACAAACTCTGGCTGGAGAGAAAGGTGAACGGATTTTTGATCTTTACGGAGGCGTTGGACTTTTCACCGCCTTCATCAGCACGATGGTCGGAGATGAAGGTGAAGTAATTCTCGTTGAGTCCGATAAGAGTTCGATTAAGGATGCGCAGCGAAAATTCGCTTCGAGAGAGTCAGTGAGAGTCATTGAGTCGGATGTGAAGAAATTTCTCAGCGGTCAGAGCCATGTCGATCGAGTCGTTCTCGACCCTCCACGTACTGGGGCTGGAACTCTCGTAATCAAGGAGTTGATTCGGCTTCTTCCGAAACAGATTCTCTATATCTCCTGTGACCCTGCCACACTGGCGCGTGATGCCAAGGAGCTAGTTGCAGCTGGTTATACGATCGAGTCGCTTCGCATCTTGGACCTATTCCCGAATACAGAACATGTCGAGAGTGTGGCGAACTTCATCATCGATCGGTGAAAACGAAGGGAAATCCCTCATCTTTTCTCGCTAAATCGGCTTGAGTAGAGGAGTCGCCTTAGAATCACCCTATGAGCCTTGACTCCTTCTCCAGTAAGTCCACCCTCGAGAGTTCGGGCAAGAAGTTCACATTCTTTGACATAACCAAACTCAAAGGCCACGAGTCGCTGCCTTTCTCACTCAAAATTCTTCTGGAGAACCTGCTTCGCACCGAAGATGGCGCGAACATCACTGCCGCTCAGATTCGATCGTTGGCCGAGTGGGATCCGCAAGTAAATCTCGAAACTGAAATCCAATTCACTCCAGCTCGCGTCATCATGCAGGATTTCACAGGAGTTCCTTGTGTCGTTGATCTGGCGACGATGCGTGAGGCAATCTCTGATCTTGGTGGCGAAGCGAGCAAAGTTAATCCACTCGCTCCAGCAGAGTTAGTGATCGATCACTCAGTCATTGCAGACTTTTTTGGGCATCTCGATTCCTTTGAACGAAACACCGATATCGAGTATCAACGAAATCAAGAGCGATATCGATTCTTGCGTTGGGGGCAGAGTGCATTCGATGAATTCAAGGTAGTTCCACCAGGTACCGGGATCGTCCACCAGGTCAATCTTGAATACCTCGCTCGAGTCGTCATGGTCCGTGAGGTTGATGGTGAACTTCGCGCTTATCCCGACACAGTCGTTGGAACAGATTCGCATACGACGATGATCAACGGATTAGGTGTTCTTGGCTGGGGCGTAGGAGGAATTGAAGCTGAAGCAGCGCTGCTCGGTCAGCCAGTCTCGATGTTGATTCCTAAAGTGGTCGGCTTCAAGCTCAGTGGCCAACTCCCACCGGGTACCACTGCAACTGATTTAGTACTCGTCATCACTGAGATGCTTCGAAAGCACGGCGTGGTTGGAAAATTCGTTGAGTTCTATGGGCCAGGAGTGAGTGAGCTTCCTATGGCAAACCGAGCCACAATCGGCAATATGTCGCCAGAATATGGCTCGACATGCGCGATCTTCCCGATAGATGAAGAGACGCTTCGATATCTAGCTCTTACCGGTCGAAGCGCAGATCAGATTGCTCTTGTTGAAAGTTACGCGAAGCGTCAATCACTCTGGCATGACCCCTCAGCAACGCCTCGTTATTCCGAACATCTGGCGCTAGATCTATCCACCGTGGTTCCATCAATCTCGGGACCTAAGCGCCCACAAGATCGCATCTCGCTCGCGGAATCAAAGGAAGCCTTCGCTAAAGCGCTTCCTAGCTATATCAGCGAGAAGAGCGCTCAAGGTGAAATCGCCATCACACTTGATGGAAAGTCGACGGCGGTAAAACACGGAGATGTCGTGATTGCCTCCATTACCTCATGCACAAATACATCTAATCCCAGCGTGATGATCGGCGCGGGATTACTTGCAAAGAAAGCTGTAGAGCGCGGACTTGCAAGAAAGCCGTGGGTGAAGACGACGCTCGCGCCAGGTTCTAAGGTAGTGATGAACTATTACGAGAAAGCTGGTCTCATTCCTTACCTCAATCAACTTGGATTCAATCTCGTAGGTTATGGATGTGTCACGTGCATAGGAAACTCTGGCCCACTTCCCGCCGAGGTGAGCCAAGCGGTCAATGAAAATGACTTGGCTGTTGCTGCCGTTCTCAGTGGCAACCGTAATTTTGAAGGTCGCATCAACCCCGATGTGAAGATGAACTACCTAGCCTCGCCACCACTCGTTGTTGCTTATTCCCTTGCTGGTTCGATGAATCATGATTTCGAGCGCGATCCGCTTGGGCAAGACGCTTCAGGTAAACCCGTCTTTCTCAGAGATATCTGGCCTTCTCCTACCGAAGTTCAAGCGGTGATAGACCAATCGATCTCTTCCGAGATGTTTACGAAAGATTATGCAAGTGTCTTTGATGGCGACCACCGATGGAAATCCCTGCCAACCCCTAGCGGTAAGACTTTTGAGTGGGATTCAAAGTCGACCTATGTTCGAAAGCCACCTTATTTTGAGAATATGCCACGCAACCCGAAGCCAGTGACGAATATTGAAGGGGCACGAGTTTTGGCACTTCTCGGCGATTCTGTGACTACGGATCACATCTCTCCGGCGGGAAATATCAAGGCCGATTCTCCGGCAGGCAAATACTTGCAAGAACATGGCGTTGCTCGCGCAGATTTCAATTCATATGGATCGAGGCGTGGCAATCACGAAGTCATGATCCGTGGAACCTTTGCGAATATAAGACTCAAGAATCTTCTTCTTGACGGCGTTGAAGGTGGATTTACCAAGAACTTCCTGCGCGATGGAGTGCAGACGACAATCTATGAAGCATCGATGGAGTATCAAGATGCCGGAGTGCCATTAGTGATTTTGGCCGGTAAAGAGTACGGGTCGGGCTCTTCACGAGATTGGGCTGCGAAGGGGACTGCGCTCCTCGGGGTTCGCGCGGTCATCGCTGAGTCATTCGAAAGAATCCACCGCTCCAATCTCATCGGGATGGGTGTACTTCCGCTTCAATTCAACGATGGCGAGAGCGCTTCGGCCCTTGGCCTGCATGGTGATGAGACCTTCACGATTAATGGAGTCACGGAGTTGAATGCAGGCAAAACCCCCAAGAGCGTCGAAGTAATCGCTCATTCACCTCAAGGCAAAGAAGCTAAATTCAATGCTCGTCTTCGCATCGACACTCCTGGTGAAGCTGATTACTATCGACACGGCGGAATCATGCAATATGTTCTGCGGTCGCTACTGGGATAGTTGCAATGTCACTTCTTGAACGAATCTCAAATCCTTCAGACTTACAACGACTAAGCCATCAGCAACTCCTCGATCTCTCATCAGAGATTCGAAAAGTTCTGATTGAAAAAGTTTCTCGAAGTGGTGGCCATCTTGGCCCGAATCTTGGCGTCGTCGAACTGACCATCGCCATTCATAGAATCTTCGAATCTCCCCATGATGTGATCCTTTTCGATACAGGCCACCAGTCTTATGTCCATAAAATGCTGACCGGAAGGCTCGCAGGATTCGAAAAGCTACGCCAGCGCGGAGGTTTAGCCGGATATCCATCGCGAAGCGAAAGTCCACACGATGTGATCGAAAATTCCCATGCGTCGACAGCGCTCTCTTGGGCAGATGGAATTGCCCGTGGTTTCAAGATCCAAGGAGAGAACGACCGCACTGTTGTGGCAGTGGTGGGGGATGGCGCACTCACTGGAGGAATGTCTTGGGAGGCGATAAACAACATTGCAACCTCAGATGACCTTCGTATCGTCATCGTGGTCAATGACAACGCTCGCTCCTATTCTCCGACGATCGGTGGAATGGCGAAACACCTTTCAACTCTGAGAGCAACGAAGGGCTATGAGAAGTTTCTGGACTGGGGAAGAGATGTTTTGGAACGCACCCCGGTTGTTGGCCATTCAAT
>RGOY01000086.1 GCA_010028225.1 Actinomycetota bacterium | reverse complement strand
TTCAGTCATGTTGGTCCCATTGGACTCTGCACTTACAGAGATGAATGAGTCGCAGGCAGCAACTCGATAGAGGCCCTGTCCGAATTCGACGCGATTATTGGTGTTAATCGTTACCGTCGCTGCAACGACTGAGCTAATGAGTGAGAAAAAGACTAGGGCGGCGCCAATAACTAACTTCTGAGAGCGATTGAGCTTCATCATGAGCGAGCCTCGATTGGCTCTTGCAAAAGAAGTGTCGTCATGAGCGAGCGAATCCTAACCACTACTGCTCTCAGTTGATGACGACGTTGTTGCATTCGATTCTGGTGCTGTGCTCTCACTCGATGGTGCTGAAGATGGAGGTGGCGTCTCACTTGGAGTTGATGAGGTAGTCATCGGAGTTGAGGAAGAAGTGGTTGTTGTCTCTGCGCCGGAGCTACTCGATGGCGAAGGTGCAGGCGGTGTTGATGTCTCACTCGAAGAAGTTGTCGAAACCGACGTGGTTTCAGTCGAAGGAGCACTCGATGAGGTGACTACTACCGATTCTGACTGGGTAGAAGAAGTATCTGCTTGCGGTGTTGATGAAGAGTTAGTTGTCACTGATTCTGACTGGGTAGTTGTGGTCTCCACAGTTTGAGATTCAGTGGTTGTCGGTGCAGATGCTGTAGCAACTACAACCGAGCTCTCTTGGGTAGCGGTTTCTGTCGAAGCTGAACTTGCTGTTTGGGTCTCGGCAGTTGACGCTATCGTCGAAGTCTCGGTGTTGGTCTCAGCAGAAACGGTCTCTTGAACCATCATGCTCATGAGTGAGAGACCAGTTACTTGATCGCTGATAAAGAGAGTGAAGTTCGCTGAAGCCGTTCCAGCACGGTTATGTGCTCTCAGCTGGATGGTGATCGTCTCTTGGCGAGCGCTTGGAGTACCAGAGAACTGACCAGTCGAAGTGCTGAAAGTCAATCCAACAGGAGCAGATTGATTGATCGTGTAGGAATCAACTTGGCCTGTGGTGTTGAAGACGAGCGCATCAGAGAAGGCATTTCCACCTCTTCCAGTCAAGGTGGAATCCGTAATAGTCAATGTCGGTGCGGAAAGGGTCGTGAAGTTTCCAGCCGAGTATGCGATTTCGCCCTTGGTATTTCTGAGACCTACTTTGCCGTTGAGAGATCCTGATGGGACGGTGAAGATAATCGTCATTGAGTTAACCACGGTGAAGGATGTGACTCGGACATTCCCGATCGCCATGAGCGATGTACCGGTCAGCGCACCTCCACTCAATGTCACAGTATCGCCAGCAAGGCCAGTCGATACAGAGAGTGAGTTGATCACTGGCTTCGTTGCGGTATCGACGACCTGTAGCACTCGACCTGAAGTAGTGCTCTCAAACTTGAGGAATCCAACTTCAATCGTAGAACCAATCACTGCGTGGTAGTTATTGTCACCCGCGCGCTGGACAGTTACCAAGCAAGTTCCCGCCACTGTTGCACTAAGGAATGTCGTTGCGGTGCAACCGCCAGCCGTGCCGCCTGTGATGACTCGATATGCATTTGATGCCGAGCTAGAACCGCCTGTTGGGTAGAGCGTGTATGTCTCATCAACGCCAGTCCTTGCACCATTTTGTGAAGCGATGGAAAGTGCGCTCTGAGTAACCTTGTTTATCACCAGCGATCCAGCGACATATTGAACTGCGGCGTAGTTAGCAGTGGATCGGCTTGCGCCTAAGACAAGCACCGAAGGTGTTATCGAATAAGCGCCAGCATTTGTTGGGTTACTGGTGCTTGGACCATAACTATTCGAAGTGGCAGAGAAGGCACGGATTGGCCTGACCTTCTGGAAGAGTTCTTTAGAAGCAGTCGCACTTGCACCTGTTGCGATGTTGTATCCGCGCGCAGTTGAAGAATCAACTGGATCAGATCCCCAATAAGTCGCGCTTGAATTGAGGCCAAGTGCAGTGCGCTGGGCATACATCAAGGCCAATTCTTCAGAGGTAGGCAGGTACCAATCGCTCAATCCTCCACCTGCATAACTTCGAGCCGACCCCATCGCACCAGCGGTACATGCGGTTGCCGTGATAACGCTATTGAGTTTGCCGTCACCAACAGATGATGAAGTTCCACGTTGCGCAGAGTTCGAGCCAGATCCTGTAGCACACCAAGAAGCCTCAGTGAGATCACTTGGCGCAGCTTCAAGATACTGACCCCACCATTGCGCCGACGGAGCTACGTAGAAAACCTTGCCACCGCCAGGACCGGTGTCACCGACGGAGCAGGTTCCGCCTTGGGCACAGGTACCACTGGTAGATGAGTATGTATACGTGACCGAACTTGCCACGTCACCATTCTTCAAACCTGTGGTGGTAAATGATGGTGCTGACGCGAGAGCGCTTCCGGTGTAGTTGGCAGTTGCCGATGCATTTGCTGTCACCGTAATGGTGTCAGCCACAGTCACCGTCACATTAATCGGAGTAGCACTAGCTGCAACATAAGTATCACCTTCAAGCACCTGCGCAGTGAGCGTACAAGTGCCGACGCCACCCGATGCGGTCAAGATCGCAGTATTTGTATCGCGCATCGCAACAGAACAGATTGCTCCAGTTGTTGTACTGATTGTGAGAGCGTCGCCGTTATTCGATGCGGTGGGGACCCATGTACTAGAGATCAAGAGCGTCTCGCCATACTTCACTGTCGACGCACTTGCCGAGATCGAGATCGATCGGTATGCCTTGTTAACAACCACGGTGATGACATGTGTGATTTGCGCGCCCTTAGCATCAGTGATGGTCAGTGTCTCTTTGAAGGTTTGTGGCGTGGTGTTCTGTGGGATCGAGAAGGTGGCCTGATTGTTGGTGAGTAGCCACGATGTGCCTGTAATTCCAGTGGTTTGTGCGGTTGCCGTCTTGATACCCGTTCCATTGGTGAATGTGAAGGTGTGTGTCGAGGCGCTGTCGGTGTAGCCATTGATACTGGAGCCACCAACCACTGTGATCATTGGGTTGACCACGATTTGCATCGAGACAGTTCCTGTCTCACCAAGACCATCGGCTGCCACAACACTCACCTGATAGGTATCAGCCGGTGTCGAAGACGTAACACTCACTCGACCAGTGCTTGAGTTAATTGAGATTCCAGCAGATGTTGCATTGACGATTCCGCTAACACTGTCGGTGACCCTGCCAAGGGAGAAGGTGTAGGTAGTTCCCGCTTGACCACCGGTCGACTCCACTGTTCCGCCACTTGCCGTAAATGCTGAAGAGGAATCAGCGATTGTGTAAGTGGTGGTGATCGCTGAACCGCCAGAGACACTTACGACTGGATTGACGCGGATTGTTATCGCCTTCCGCGCGATAGCACCTGCTTCATCGGTGACAGTGACTGTTTCGTTGTAGGTGCCAGCTGGAGTATTCGTCCCGACATGGACTCGACCCGTATTGGTATCAAGCGTCAATCCAAGCGCACTTGCCGAGAAGGAGAGAGAACGTGGAACTGTTCCGCTATCGGTAAGGAATGGTTGTGATGAATCTGCTCGACCAAATGTCGTCACAATATTTGATCCACCAGAGATTGTGACCATCGGATTGACGACGATAATCATGGTTCGATAACCAGAGGCTGAGACAAAGTCTGTTGCGGTAATAGTCTCAAGATAGGTACCGACTGGAGTTGTCTCAGCAACTCTGACTTGACCTGATTGATTGATTGTGACGCCTGTGTTGAGACCAGAGACTGTGAATGTCAGTGGAACGGTTCCACCGTTATAAGTAAAGGCCGTCGAAGTACGGGCAGTTCCAAAGGTGGTGGTCAGAGTCTCTTGTCCGCCATTGACAGAAATGGAGGAATTAACTCGGATGGTAAATGTTGCGCTTCCCGTTTCACCAAATCCATCGGATGCCCAGACCGTGACCGTGTAGGTATCTGAAGGTGTCGTCGAAGAAACCGTAACTACACCGGTCCTGGAATCGATCGATAGGCCGATCGTCACTGAGTCTCTTGTGGCCGAGGCGCTATCTGTAACCCTCGCAATAAAGAAGGTATAGGTATCGGTTGGTTGACCACCGCTTGCCGAAGTGGTTCCACCGCTTGCGGTGAGTACGGATGAACTTCGAGAGATGGAGTAAGTCGTTGTTAATGCAGTAGCGCCGGATAGAGCAACCACTGGGTTAACCAAAATGGTGATGGCTTTCTGGGCGGTTGCTCCAGCTTCATCGGTGACGGTGACCGTTTCGTTGTAAGTGCCAGCAGCAGCAGTGCTTTCGACATGAACTCGTCCAGTGTTTGTGTCGAGGCGAAGTCCGGTAGCACTGCTTGAGAAGGAGAGCGAGCGAGGAACAGTTCCACTATCGGTAACAAATGGATTAGAGAATGTCGCACGTCCTTGTGTTGTAACAATATTTGATCCACCTGAGATGGTGACACTCTCGTTGACGATGATAATCAAGGTCTTATAACCCGTCGCTGAAACGAAATCAGTTGCAGTGACCGTCTCCGTATATGTTCCAACAGGTGTCGTCTCGGCAACTCGCACAACGCCAGTCTCAGAGATTGTCACTCCAGGAATGAGACCAGAGATAGTGAATGAGAGTGGGACAGTTCCACCGGAGTAGGTGAACGCTGCTGAACTTCGCGCTCTTCCGTATGTAGTCTGCAAAGTCGCCTGTCCACCCGAGACAGTTATGGAGTCATTGACTAGGAAGGTGATTACCTTCGTGCCATAAAGTCCGAGCGCATCAGTCGAACGGACTGTGATTGTGTAAGTACCTGCCGCAACGGTTTCACTAACCCTGATGACGCCATTAGTTTCACTAATCGTTATGCCAGCGTGAGTTGGGGAAGAAGTGAAGGAATATACGTAGTTTGCATAACCCGCACCGCTAGTACCAAGAACTGTTCCACCAGTGGAAGTGAATGCGGAGGTAGAGCGACGAACGCCATAGGTAGTCGTCTCATTGGATCCACCTGTGACCGAAACCGATGGATTAACTTGAATCCTCATCGTGCCGGTGTCGGTTGCACCCACTGAATCAGTCACGACGATAGTGACGGTGTATGTCTCTGGATTTGCAAGACCCGATACCGTTACTCGGCCGGTACTTGCATCGATACTGATGCTGTCGGTATTAGCTGATGGCGAGACGGAGTAGATGCTGTACTGGTATGGCGCGGTGCCCCGGGTAGCGCTAAAGGCAACGACAGAGTCTGCTCTCGTAAATGTTGTGATGATATTTGAAGCTGTACCGATTGTCAGAGTCTCATTGACTCGAACCGTGACTGCTACGACAGCGGTGTCTCCTGCGTTGTCGGTCGCCATCACATAGACGTAATAAGTATCTGCCGTAACTGAAGCATCTACTCGCAATCTATTCGAATCAATAGTGAAACCGGCTGGAGCTGCCCCTCCATTTTGCGATATGACGCTAATACTTCGTGGAACTGTTCCGCTGTTAGTGGTGTAGGCCGAGGTAAATCGCGTGATTCCTTGAGTTGTCGCGAGTGAGGTATCGCCAGAAATTGTCACTGATTCATTGACTAGCACTGTGACCGAGAGGGATCCCGTGACCGAGAGCGAGTCGGTGGCGCGGATGGTGATGGTGAATGTGTCGACAGGGGTGGTATCGCCAATGGTGAGAAGTCCTGTAGTGGGGTTGATCGAGATTGCGCTGGTATCTCTGTTAAGGGTTGAGGTAATGG
>RGOY01000085.1 GCA_010028225.1 Actinomycetota bacterium | reverse complement strand
AACATACCGTGCAGATGGACGAACCAAACGTCCAGTTCGCTTCTGCTCCAAGATATGAGCGCTCCACCCAGCAGTACGCGCCGAGGTGAACATCGATGTGAAGAGGTGCGCAGGTACTTCTGCGAAATCGAGAACAATCGCCGCCCAGAATTCCACGTTGGTCTCGAGAACGCGATCTGGGTAGCGCTCCTGCAGTTCGGCGAGCGCAGCCTTTTCCAACTCAAGTGCTACTTCATAACGAGGTGCACCAAGTTCTTTCGCTGTACGACGAAGAGTTCTGGCACGAGGATCTTCCGCCCGATAGACACGGTGACCGAAGCCCATCAAGCGTTCTTTGCGATCAAGAATTCCTTTGACGTAACCACGCGCATCACCATTCTTCTCAACTTCTTCAATCATATGAAGGACTCGAGATGGCGCACCACCATGAAGTGGTCCAGACATCGCACCAATAGCACCAGACATCGCTGCTGCAACGTCAGCACCGGTAGATGCAATAACTCGCGCAGTGAAAGTTGAGGCATTCATGCCATGTTCTGCAGCAGAAACAAAATACGCATCGATTGCACGGACATGCTTGGGATCAGGTTCACCGCGCCAACGAATCATCATTCGCTCGACTACAGTGTGAGCCTTATCGACTTCACTCTGTGGAATCATCGGCTGCCAAGTACCACGCGCCGATTGCGCTACATAAGAGAGAACCATCACCGAGACTCGAGCAAGATTATTTCGCGCCTCTTCATCTGAGATATCAAGCAACGGCTTCAAGCCCCATGATGGCGCAAGCATCGCAATCGCAGATTGCACATCGACTCGAACATCACCGGAATGAACTGGAAGCGGGAAAGGCTCTGCCGGTGGAAGACCTGGATTAAATTCATCATCAACAAGGAGTCCCCAGACATTTCCGAAGGTAACTCGTCCGACCAAATCTTCGATATCTACGCCGCGATAACGAAGCGCACTGCCTTCTTTATCTGGCTCTGCGATCTCTGATTCGAACGCTATGACGCCTTCTAGGCCGGGCTTGAAATCGCTCATGAGATAGTCCTTATCGAGTGGTCGCCTGGGGCTATTCTCTCGACCAAGGCCGTTGGAGACAAACTCAAAAACAGGCCCGCTAGATCTCAAAGTGACTCGTAGACGAAAGTGACCTTAGATACAGCCATGACCAACGATGAGCAACTCCGCCGTCAACTGGGTGAGATGCGAAGAAGCTATGGCGATATAGGTCTTCTTGAGGCGAATCTTCCAGATGACCCCTTCACACTTTTTCGGCAGTGGCTCGCTGAGGCGAGCGCCAATGCCCACATCGTCGAACCAAATGCGATGGTCCTTTCCACGAGTGATCTCACATCGCGAACCGTCCTACTCAAAGACCTCACTGAAGCCGGCTTCTCCTTCTTCACCAACTACAACTCACGAAAAGCGCAAGCCATTGCAAGCGATGGCCGAGTCTCGCTCCTCTTTCCCTGGTATGTGATGGAGCGACAAGTGATTGTCACGGGAGAGGCGAGGAGACTTTCTGAAAATCTCTCTGATCAATATTTTGCGACAAGGCCCTACGGAAGTCAGATTGGTGCGTGGGCGAGCACACAATCAGCCATTCTTGATTCTCGAAGTGAACTCGAAACCCGAGTCGAGGACTTTAAGAAACGTTTCCCAGAAGGGACCGTCGTTCCTCGTCCACCACATTGGGGTGGGTTCGTTGTAGCCCCAAGGAGCATCGAGTTCTGGCAAGGTCGCTACAGCCGGCTTCATGATCGCATCCGTTACATCAACAATGAGAATTCCCCCGGTGAGGAAGCCAAGCAACCAAATAAGCAAGGTTTATCACTCTGGAATCGAATCAGACTCAATCCGTAATGGCTTAGCCTTAGCCGTCATGAGCGAGATAAAAATCCCTGAGTCACTCAAGCCGAAAGATGGACGTTTCGGTTGCGGGCCTTCCAAAGTCCGTGGCGAGGCCCTTGATTCACTCCTTACCCGCGCTGCCTCGGTTATTGGTACCTCGCATCGCCAAAAGGGCGTCAAAGAAGTGGTTCATCGCGTCCGAGAAGGACTCACCTCCCTCTTCTCTCTCCCTGCTGGGTACGAGGTAGTTCTTGGAAACGGTGGCTCAACTGCATTCTGGGATATCGCAACTTTCGGATTGATAGAGAAGAAATCGCAGCATTTGAACTTCGGTGAGTTCTCATCCAAATTCACAGCCGCTGCGAAAGAGGCTCCATTCTTAGATGCACCATCGGTCATCTCATCCGAACCAGGGACACATCCTTTTGCCCGGGCCGAAGTTGGTGTTGATCTTTATGCGCTCACCCACAATGAAACGTCTACCGGTGTCGCTATGCAAATCAAGCGACCTGAAGGTAGCGATGGGGCATTGGTAGCAGTCGATGCGACAAGCGCGGCAGGTGGACTTGATGTGGACGCCAAAGAATTCGATGCTTATTACTTCGCACCACAGAAATCTTTCGCATCAGATGGTGGAATCTGGATTGCCTTGATGAGCCCTGCTGCACTTGAACGTGCAGAGCGAATCAAGAAGAGTGGTCGCTGGATGCCGGCTTTTCTTGATCTCTCGATTGCTATCGAGAATAGCAAGTTGGATCAGACTTACAACACTCCAGCAGTTATCACGCTCTGGCTCTTGGCTGAACAGATCGAGTGGATGAACTCCAATGGCGGACTTCGATTTGCTGCTGGGCGAAGCGCAGAAAGCGCTAGCCATATCTACGGCTGGGCAGAGAAAAGTGGATTTGCAAAGCCATTCGTCACTGATTCTGCGATGAGATCGAATGTCGTGGCGACAATAGATTTCGATGAGAGTATCGATGCACTTGCGATAGCAAAGACCCTTCGAGCTAATGGAATCGTCGACACTGAGCCCTATCGAAAACTTGGGAGAAATCAGTTGCGAGTAGGGATGTTCCCTGCAATCGAGCCCTCAGATATCCAAGCGCTCACCGCATCAATCGATTATGTGATCGGCGCGATGAAGGCTTGACCACTTTCAAGCGTGATGCTCAGTTCTGGTATATCGCCTCTCAACTAGGAATTCTTGGTTTCTTCATGGGGGGCTTTGGCCCTGCTCAGCCGCTACTGCAATCTGACCAAGGAACTTCAGGACTAGTCGCCGGCCTTCATGGCACCTCACTGGGATTCTCTGGTTTGATCGCTGGCCAACTCAACGCGCGACTAGTTCATCACTTTGGCCGATTCACCACATCGTGGATCGGGATGCTGACATTTCTTGCTGGTGCTCTCGGATTCATTGTGTTGCAACCTCCAGCACTCACAATCACCGCAACCGCCCTCATTGGCTTCGGTGTCACGGTTATGATCAATAACGGCGTCACTTTTCTCTCACAAAATCATGCAAGCAATTCAACGGTTGCTATCGCCCAAGCAAATGGCTTCAACTCATCGATGTATCTGCTCGGCACAGTTGCGATTGGAACCCTTGCTTCGCTGGGTCTGAGTTGGCGACTTGGACTTCTCATCGTCTTTCCGCTCGCTCTACTTGCTTACAAACTTTCGAAAAGGCATATCGATGAGATTCACGAGAAAAGTGAAGATGGACGCCAGCGTGGACCTCTAGGCAAGAGATATTGGATTGGCTGGCTTGGACTTACCTTTGCGATCTCTGCGGAATTCTCAACAACTTTCTGGTCCGCAGCGCACCTTCGTGAAAAGTTCTCACTCTCAAGTGGAAATGCAACAACGGCAGTACTCTGTTTCGCACTCGGTATGGCGCTGGGACGATGGTATGGAACGCTCGTCTTCCCAAGAATCGATGTGGATGTCCGAGCTTTTATTTTGATACTCATTCAACTCTTCGGCTTTCTCATCTTCTGGGCATCACCGATAGTTGCAGCAAGTCTCATTGGGCTCTTTCTTACCGGGCTTGGGACTTCAGCGCAGTTCGCGCTCTTCTCACTTCGCTTGCTGAGGTTTGCGAAAGACAAGCCAGATCTAGCTATTGGTGTGAGTGCACTCGGTGCTGGCGTGGCTATTGGGTGTGCGCCATTCTTAATCGGATCGCTCTCCGATCAAAAGGGAATCTCCACCTCTCTGCTCTTGGTTCCCGTATTCATTCTTCTGGCGGGAGTGACGCTCTTGCTGAGATCAGATGTGCGCGAGAGTGCTTAAGAGCATTTTTTGACTCTGTCTAACTTCTACTTATCGTCCGGACTCGTATCCAAGACATCTTCAACGGCGTAGCTTGAAGGATTTCCGATTCGATCTTTAAGCCAGATATAGGTGATGAGACCCGAGAGCGCTGTAATAGCGCCACAGAGGAACATGGTCCAGCGAATGCCAATTGCACCAGCGAGCGCACCAAGAATCGGTGAACCTATCGGAGTTCCGCCAAGGAAGACAGTGAGGTAGACGCCCATCACTCGACCTCGGATAACTGGATCAGTTCGAACTTGCATCAAAGAATTCGCCGTTATCATCGTGAGCAAAGCAATGAATCCTGTAACGGGCAGGATCAGCGCATAGGTGATGAAGTTAGGTGACTGTGAGCCGACCATCAATGCGAGACCAAAGCCAAAGATGCCAAGCATCACTCGCTTGGGGGTACGCCTCTTCTCAAACTTTGCCGAGATGATTGCTGCTGAGAGTGAGCCGATGGCAAGGATGCTTCCAAGTGCGCCAAATACCTCGACACCAAGACCAAACTCTTTCGTGGTCATCAAGGCGTTATAGATTGCGAAGTTGAAACCAAATGTTGCTCCAAAGAAGACCACAATCATCGTGCCGTAGAGATCTGGCCTTGCACGTATATAAGCAATCGCCTCTCGAACTTTTGAATCTAGATTCGGTTTCGCTTCGATAAAGAGGTCTGACTCTTTTATTGCGGTTAGTGCAAAGACAACGCCAAGAAATGAGAGTGAGTTGAACAAGAACGATGGGCCAGTACCGGCGGCGGCGATCAAAAGTCCAGATAGACCCGGACCGATAAGTCTTGCGGCATTGAAATTCGCTGAATTCAGACTTACTGCATTAGGAAGATCTGCTTTTCCGACGATCTCACTAGTAAATGCCTGGCGCACTGGAGCATCCAGCGCCGAGGCAAGCCCCAGGGTGAATGCGAAGAAGAAGACATGCCAGAGTGCGATTAAATCTGTGAGAATCAATACTCCCAGTGCAAATGAGGAGATAAAGCCACCAAGATTGCAGTAGATGAGCAATTTTCGCTTATTGAACTTATCGGCAAGTTTGCCTCCTTGCATACTGAAAAGAAGTGCCGGAGCGAACTGCAACCCTGTGACAATTCCAAGATAAAAACTCGATCCCGTTAGTTCAAGGACCAACCAATCCTGAGCAACTCGCTGAGCCCAGGTTCCGATATTGCTTACCGCATTCGCCGGATAAAGGATTCGGTAGTTGCGATGGCGGAAGGATCGCAACGAACTCACGCCATTACTCTAGTGCGAAGCTCGGCCTTCTCGTTGCCGACTAGACTCTGACTATGCGAAGCGCGCTAATCGCTATAGTTGTTGGAATCTTTCTCTGGGCGGTCTACTTAGTCTTTGCACTCGCAACTGGCGCAGACTCAAAGTACATCTACACAGCAATCGTCGGTATCGCACTCGGCGTTATAGGAATCAGATACACAATCAGACGTAATAAACGCGAAGGTATCTAAAGC
>RGOY01000084.1 GCA_010028225.1 Actinomycetota bacterium | reverse complement strand
TCAGCGCCAGGAAACTCAATCGTCCTAACGTACAACGAGACACTCTCTGCGACCGCGCCGGACATTTCACGCTTTCTCATCTCAGATTCAGGAACTTCTCTTGCAGTTACGGCGGCTCTCACTTCTGGACCAGAACTAACGTTAACAACCTCCTCAACTATCAGAGCGAGTCGAGTAGTGACTCTCTCATATGTCTTGAGTGGCACTGGGGTGAGTGGAAATCTGATCATGGATCTGGCTACAAATTTCGCTGCATACTTCGATGACCAATCCGTAACCAATAACTCCGCGGTTCTCAATTCCCTCACCACTCCCACCACGCTTGCAGTGGCAGCCAGAGAAACTTCGACAGCTACTTTTACTTACTCATCAACCACCAACGCCTCTTCACACACTCTGCGTCTCTACGACTCAGCAACCTCAACCCTGCTCTCCACAACGACCTCCTTTACATCGGACTCCACTCGCACGGGCCTGAGCCCTGCCACCCAGTACTACGCGACGTTGCAAGCAGTGGGAGATGGCATTACCTACGAAAGTTCCACTGCTTCCTCGCCTCTCTATTTCACTACCTTGATTCGCCCGCCCACCATCACCGCATCGCCACAAGAAACAGCAACGACAGTGACGCGATCTGCTCGCTTTGCGGTGAGCGCTACATCTGCTGACGCAGGAGTTCTCTCCTATCAATGGCAAGTTTCGACTAACTCTGGAGCAAGCTTTAGCAATCTCTCTGGTGTCAATATCTCTGGTGCTACTACAGCCACCCTCACGCTCTCGTCGTTGACACTTGCAGAGAATGGCTACCAATACCGGGTTGTTATCACCGCGGCAAAGAATGGTGTAAGTGCGAGTGAAACTTCAACGGCTGTTGCACTTACAGTCAACGGTGCAATCTCACTTTCAGGTGGCTCTGGTATATCCACGACTTATGGAGTCGCTGCAAACTCTGCTCCGCTCTCTGCTTCAGGAGGAACCGGGTCGATCACTTATTCCATTGCACCTTCTACAAGTGGCATTACTATCAACACAGCGACAGGAGTAGTCAGCACATCATCATCTGCTGCGCGCGTCAGCACAAACTTGACCATCACAGCAACCGATGCAGTGGGCGCGAGCGCGACACAATCCATTTCGGTAACCATCGCTACCGGAACTTCCACGATTTCACTTTCTCTATCTGCAGCACCCCGCAAAGGCGGCGCCATCACACTCACCGCAACCACATCATCGACTGGCACCGTGGCTTTCCGGGCGAAGGGGCGCGTCATTACTGGCTGCGCTAATCGAAGTGTTAATGCTGGCACCCTCACCGCAACCTGCACCTGGAAGCCGATCATCCATGGCCCCCAAGCGTTGCGAGCGAGCTATACCTCCTCTAACGCTGACTGGGGTAACGCCTCCACATCAGTCGAGACCATTGTGCTGAAGCGAGTGAGCCGGTAGACAGAAGAGGTAAAAAGGTGAACACGCCTGCGAAGTACCCTCACCCCTAGGGCCGATTGTTGAGTCGAAAGTGGCTAGGTAGGCTTCCACACCTTCACATGCAGCGGCGGGTTAATGGCTGAGGCAGAGGCAAACACGGGGAGAGTAGTCATGGCAGATCGCAATAGCGATGGCATCAAGCGTTGGATGGGCTTCAAGGCTGATGAGCAAGATGAGGCTGCCCCAGTAACCAATCAAGGTGGATCACTCACTCGCATCCGTGAGTTAGAAGCACAACTAGCTGACCTCAGATCACGACGAGACATCACATCACTATCTAAAGAAGAGTTCGAGATTCTTGCGACTGAGACAGCGATGTCTCTCATTCGCACCGCTCAGCAACGAGAAGCAAAAGCAAATCTCTCAGCCGAGCGCATTCTCACCGAGAGCAAACGTGCTGCACAAGGTGCAGTCGAAGCGGCAGAGAGCAAAGCTCGTTCTTTACTCGGACAAGCTGAGAGCAAAGGTCGTCGTCTCATCGAAGCTGCAGAGAATGATGCACGCGAATTCTTATCCGCAGCAGAGGCCAAAGCAGAAGAGATGCTCAATACCAAGCGCCGCGAAGCGATGGCAATCACGAGCACTGCGCGCAAAGAGGCAGAGCAGATGATCACCTCGGCAATGAGTGATGTCTCTGCATATCGTGCATGGCTGGGCGGGGTTGTGGCAGAGGCTGAGCGACTTTATAAAGTTCAGACTAGTTCTCTGGAAGCAGCAGCAAGTGCATTCGTGCAATCACGAACGAGACTTGATGCAGCGTGGGAGCGCCTCTCACAACTTAACTCCGCTGTAGAGCGCACCCTTGACGAAAGCGGCAAACCTCGAATCAATCGTGGCGAGAATGGCGCAGAAGGTTCGAAGAGTGAGAATCGAGGCGAGAAGTCAGCCAAGAAGAATTCTCGCTCTAAGAAGTAAGACTCTCTCGCCTTTCACATTGATCTCACATTGATTGCAATCTCAGGTCGGAGATCATGATGTCGACAAGAGATGAATATTCCAAGAAATCTCACGAAAGCATTGCGCCGCGCGCGGATGAAGCGATTGGCGATGGCGCAATCAAATCACCTCGCTATATCCCTGCTATTGATGGTTTACGGGCGATCTCTGTCATCGCGGTTTTGGTCTATCACTTAGGACTTTCCTGGTGGCCAGGTGGATTTCTTGGAGTAGATCTCTTCTTCGTGATCTCTGGATATGTAATCACTCGCTTGATATTGGATTCGATTGAGCGATCAAGCGCGCTGGATTTGAAGAAGTTCTATCGAAGCCGAATCAGACGCCTCTTTCCAGCACTTCTCTTCATGGTCGTCGGCACTACGCTCTTTGTCGGATTCTGGGCGCCAGAGACGATTCGAAGATTCTTACAAGACTTGCCCTATCTCTTCACCGGCACGATGAACTGGGCACTCGTTGCGCGGGAACAGGATTATTTCTCCACGATCGGGCGTCCACCGCTCTTGCAACATACCTGGTCGCTAGCGGTCGAGATTCAGTTCTATCTCCTCTGGCCATTGCTCTTGCTCGCCTTCTTGAGATTCTTCGGCAAACGCCACATTCCAAAGTTCGCGCTTATCTTTGCAATTGCTTCCGGAGTTCTCCTCTTTCTCTACTCGGTCAAGATCGATGCTGACTCTCAATCATCTGTCAGTCACGTCTACTTTGGAAGTGATACTCATACCATCGGACTCTTCCTTGGCTCAGCCCTTGCGGTGAAATGGATACCGCGAAACTTCACATCCAATATTGCGCAGGGCGCGAAGAACTTCATTGATAGCTTCGGTGCTCTTGGTTTTCTTGGACTTATTTTGCTCTTTCTCGCAGTCAATCAAGATAACGCGACCCTTTATCGCATCGCTTTCCCACTGACTGCAATTTTTGGTTGCATGGCTTTGATGTCATTGGTTCACCCAGCATCACGAATAGCGAGATGGGTAACGACTGCGCCGATGATGTGGATCGGTGAGCGCTCCTACGGAATCTACCTCTGGCATTGGATCGTTTTTCAAGTCACTCGCCCATCTGTTGATCTCGTTGGTGATCAATGGGCGCTCTATGCACTTCGCTTTCTCATCGTCTTCGCGCTCGCAGATATCTCCTATCGCTGGATCGAAGTGCCGGTGCGAAATGGCGCTATCGAGCTCTGGTTCAAGGGTTTGAAATATCGCACTCCAGCAATGAGATTGCGTCAACAACTCACTCTGATCTTTGCTGTAGTGCTAACGCTCGCTGCCACTACGACAGTCTCACTTTCGGCACTTGATGCAGATTCTCGAAATCGGGCAGAGCTCGCATCAACCCTTCAGTCATCTTCTACGGGCAATACTTCTGGGGAGAACGACGATGAGAGTCCCGTCGGATCACCGAATCAGAAAACTGGACTATGGGTTACGGGCGACTCAGTCATTCTTGGGATTCGCTCACAGCTTGAAGAGTATGAACCAATCGACCTGATCAACGCCCGTGTGGGTCGTCAGATAAGTGAACTTATCGAAGTTGCGGGTGTCGATGTGAAGAGTGTTCCCGGCTCGATTGCGGTACTTAATCTTGGAAACAATGGTCCAGTCAGCGAGGAGCAAGTGCGAAGCCTCTTTGATCTCCTCGCGAATCAACCACACTTCATCGTGGTCAATGCTGCAGTGCCGCGCAGTTGGCGAGATTCCAATAATGAAACGCTCGCACGAGTAATCGCTGAGTACGACAACGCATCACTCGTTGACTGGAATCGAATCTCAAACAATCATCCCGAGTACTTCGCACCCGATGGAGTGCACCTTGTGCCCACGGGGGCAAATGTTTACGTCTCGGCAATCCTCGAAAAACTCGAGGAGATCGGTTACCGCAGTTAGGTTCGAGTTAGTTCCACTGACCAGGAAGGCCGAAGACTTTTCCGTCAGTGACTGTTCCATCGCTGTAAACAGTCTGAACGATGAAGCTCGTCCATCCCGATGTCTCACTCTTGGTTATATTCAATGAGAACTGAGTCGCTGGAGTCGACGAGAGATCTGCTCGCGCGCCGCCATTTCGCTGGATTTGTATCGCATATCCGGTGACACCTTCAGTTGAGGCAGGAGCCTTCCAGAAGATAGTGGCTGCGCTCTTATCTCCATTTGTGTACTGAGCGACGATTCCAGTTGGGCCTTCGTAAGCGGTCGGTGTGCCTGCATTATCAGTGGATTCAGTGGCTGAATCATCTGTGGCTTCGTCAGAAGCACTCATCTCATCTGTGGATTCTTCAGAGTCTTCACTCTCCATGGATTCATCAGATGCATCCATGTCGTCGCTATCTTCTTGAGAGACGGTTCCGCTTCCTGAATCTTTTGAATCTTTCGAATCTTTTGAGCCCTGAGAGAAGAAGATCAAGGCGAGCGCAACGACACCGATGATGATGAAAAAGAATGGACTCGAGCCATTTTTCTTCTTTTCGGGTGCGGCTACCGCTGTTGCCGAAGCAGGAGTCTTCGGTTTTGGCGTCGATGAGGGTGTGACTACTCCCCGAGTTGGGACTTCTGGGACATCAACTTTGAGTGATACTCCAGCACCCGCTGACTTCTTCGCTCGTGATGCACTCTTCTTACCAACACGTCCCGCAGACTTCTTTGCACGTGATGCGCTCTTCTTTGCTGACTTACTTGAAGATGCCTTCTTCACGGCTCGCTTCGCCACTTTCTTAGCCGGCTTTGCCGCCGACTTCTTGGCTGCTTTCTTTGCGCGCTTTGCTGCCACGGAACTTCTCCTTGCTAGGAATCGACGATCCGGGAAAGTGGATCAGGAATGACGGAATCTTAGCCCCACCTGTGGCGCGAGTAATCGAAGCGCACGACCTCGGTGGCTGATTGCATCTTTCTCCCTCGAATCCATCTCGGCCAGTGAGCGCTCGCTACCGAGAGGTTGGAAAATTGGGTCGTAGCCAAATCCTGCCTCACCCCTCGGCGCAGTCAGTATTACGCCTTCCAATTCGCCACGCATGACGATTGTTCCTTCACCATCTATATAGGTAGCAACCGTGACAAACCTCGCCGTACGTTCGTTCTCTGGAACCTGTTCTAGTTCGTGAAGGACGCGTTTGATATTGCCTTTATCACCGTGGCCTGAATATCGAGCGGAGTGAACCCCCGGTGCTCCACCCAGCGCGTCAACCCGGCCGGCTTTGTGGTGCACAGCGCCATCCACGCCGCGCTCGACCAA
>RGOY01000083.1 GCA_010028225.1 Actinomycetota bacterium | reverse complement strand
TAGCTATGAGAGCGGCCATCTTCGGATCAGCAAGACCACCACTTACATCATTGACGTACTTCGCTCCGAGTGCGATTGCTTCTTTCGCTACAGAAGATCGCATCGTGTCAATACTCACTGTGGCGCCTAGCGCAACCAATTCCTTGATTACAGGAAGGACTCGAGACTTCTCACTCTCTTCATCGACTCGCTCTGCACCGGGTCTCGTACTTTCCCCGCCAATATCGATGATTTCTGCGCCTTCTTCGATCATTTTCGCACCGCGAGCTAGTGCATCCTCCAGTGCGAAGTGTCGTCCGCCATCTGCAAAAGAATCTGGAGTTACATTGAGGATTCCCATGACGAGCGTGGTCACGACGACTTCTTATCTCTCGCGGGATTGAATCAGTGACATCGCCTCAGCACGTGTAGCTGGATTACGAAGCATCCCTCGAACTGCGCTAGTGACCGTCCTTGCTTCAGGTTTTCGCACTCCGCGCATCGACATACAGAGGTGCTCACAATCAATAATGACAATAACTCCCGCCGCTCCAAGAATCTCAACAATCGAATCGGCAATCTGTGTTGTGAGTCGTTCCTGTACTTGTGGGCGTTTAGCGAAGAGATCCACCAACCTTGCTAACTTTGAGAGTCCAGTGATCCTTCCACTCTCTCCTGGAATGTAACCAATGTGCGCTACGCCATGAAATGGAGCGAGATGATGCTCGCAATGTGAGTAGACCTCGATATCTCTCACGATGACGAGTTCGCGATGACCTGCATCAAATGTCGTCTTCAAGACATCTCTAGGATCTTGATAGAGGCCGGCGAAATTCTCTGCAAGAGCTTTCGCAACGCGAATCGGCGTATCTTTCAAACCGTCTCGCTCTACATCTTCACCTAGTGAGAGAAGAAGTTCCCGAACAGCCCGCTCGGCCCTGGCTAGATCAAACTCGCCACGAGCCCTTCCAGCGCTAGGGTCCATAGAAATCGGATCGATCTCACTCAACAGAGTCACCGCTATTCACTTGATTTTGCCCGCTTCTTTGCCTTCTTCACTTCGCTCTTTTCTTGGACCTCCGGCTCGGCGATAGTAGGTCGCGGTGGAACAGCTACCGGTGGCTGGCTCGAAGGTTTACGCGTTGCAGAACCCGTCCATGCGCCACGTGGTTTAGGTCCTGTGACAGCGCGGAAAATCTCGGCGATCTCATCTTTACCTAGCGTCTCCTTTTCGAGAAGTTCGATGACGAGACGATCGAGAATCTCGCGATTGTCGACCAAGATATCGAAGGCCTCTTGATGTGCATTCTCAATCAACTGGCGAATCTCTTGATCAACCTGTCCTGCTATCGACTCTGAGTAATCACGCTGATGACCGTAGTCACGCCCAAGGAAAGGCGCAGATTCACTCGTTCCAAGTTTGATCGCACCTAGCTGCTCCGTCATTCCATATTGGGTAACCATCGCACGAGCGAGAGCCGTTGCCTTCTCAATATCATTCGATGCACCAGTGGTTGGATCGTGGAAGACCAACTCTTCTGCGGCACGACCACCCATCGTGTAAGCAAGTTGATCGAGAAGTTGGTTCCTGGAAACAGAGTACTTATCTTCATCAGGTAAGACCATGGTGTAACCAAGTGCATGACCACGAGGCAAGATCGTGATTTTATGGACCGGATCAGTATGTGGAAGCGCATGCGCAACAAGTGCATGTCCGCCCTCGTGATATGCGGTAACACGTCGTTCGTCATCGCTCATCACGCGGCTCTTTCGCTGTGGCCCTGCCATCACACGATCGATTGCTTCATCAATCGCGGAGTTATTGATCGTCTTTACATTGTTACGAGCGCTAAGTAGCGCTGCCTCGTTGAGGACATTAGCAAGATCTGCGCCAGTAAAACCAGGTGTCCTTCGAGCAAAAGAAATCAAGTCGACATCTTCATCAAGCGGCTTACCTTTTGCATGCACTCTCAGAATTGCTTCGCGGCCCTTGAGATCAGGGCGCTCGATTGCAATCTGACGATCAAATCTCCCTGGGCGCAGTAATGCAGGATCAAGAATGTCAGGTCGGTTGGTGGCTGCTATCAAAACTACTGAGCCATTTGCCTCAAATCCATCCATTTCCACGAGAAGTTGGTTGAGAGTCTGTTCGCGTTCATCATGTCCGCCGCCAAGGCCTGCTCCACGATGTCTTCCGACAGCATCAATCTCATCAACGAAGATGATTGCCGGAGCGTTTGCCTTTGCTTGATTGAAGAGATCTCGCACTCTTGCTGCACCAACACCCACGAACATCTCCACAAAATCAGATCCAGAGATAGAGTAGAACGGAACTTTCGCTTCACCAGCGACAGCCCGAGCAAGCAAAGTCTTTCCAGTTCCTGGTGGACCATAAAGAAGTACGCCTTTGGGAATCTTGGCACCAATCTCCTGGTACTTCTTCGGCTCCGCTAGAAAATCCTTAATCTCTCTCAACTCTGCGACAGATTCATCGGCTCCTGCCACATCGGCAAATGTTGTCTTCGGTGCATCGGGTGATTGCAGGCGGGCACGCGAGCGACCAAATGAAAATACTCGATTTCCACCCTGCGATTGCGATAGTAAGAAGAAGAGTAAGAAGGTGATCAGTAAGAAGGGAAGGAGCGAGAAGATAAATGAGAGGAAGAGGCTCTGCTTCGGAACTTCCACATTCCAGGGCATTGGTGGGGGATTGCTGGTGAGAAGCTCCACGACAAGTGGCTCTTGTCCTGAGACGTAGAAAGCCTCGACTTTCGTTGCGCCATCAATCGCTTCACCTGGCTTGAGCACAGCGCGGATGAGTTGATCTCGATCGACGATCGTCGCTGATTCCACTTCGCTCTTTGAAATCGCAGCGAGAAGTGATGCAGTATCGATTCGTGTAAAGCCGTCATTAGAAGAAGAGATTCGACCGACTACAGAGACAAGTACGATCGCAAGAAGAATCCAGAAGAGAGGTCGGCGCAAAAGCGCCCGCACTCGTCCACCCGGCGGAAGATTAGGGCGAGAGTTCGTACGTGGAGCTCGCCCACTCTCGTTCTTCTTCCTTTGATTCTGTCCTCGCTTGATCTCGAGGCGTTTCTTAGTTGCCATCGACTCGACCTATGAATACATGTGCTTTGCGAGCACTGCAATGAAGGGAAGGTTTCGATAACGCTCGTTGAAGTCAAGGCCATAACCAACGACGAATTCGTTAGGGATATCAAAACCAACATACTTCGGCTTGATATCAACCTTCGTCGCATCGGGTTTTCGAACTACAGTCAATATCTCTACGCTCTTCGCACCACGCGATTCGAGATTTGCCTTAAGCCAAGAGAGGGTCAATCCAGTATCGAGAATATCTTCGACGATGAGAATCTCTCGGTTGGTAATGTCACGATCAAGGTCCTTCAAGATCCGAACTACACCGCTTGACTTCGTCCCGGCGCCATAAGAAGAGACCGCCATCCAATCCATCTCTAGGTGGCAGTCGATCAATCGCGCAAGATCTGCCATTGCCATCGCAGCTCCTTTGAGAACTCCAATGAGTAAGAGATCGCGCCCCTGGTAGTCGCGAGTTACCTGCTCTGCCATCTCCTTCAACCGACTCTGCAATTGAGTCTCGGTGATAACTACACGATCAATTTCAGAGTTGACCGATTCGAGATCCACGAAGCGCCTCCACTTTTTGCCCTTATCGAGCCATCAAACATCTAGCCATCCGATGAGGTGGCGAGCCTATCCCCGCCGCACGAGTGAAAGTCTGCCCGAATTTCGCATCGCCTTCACACCCCCAGGAAGTGAGGTCTCCCCTTGACCGTGCCAATCCGAGATCAGCGCTTCAACTGGGGCAATGTGCTCGGCCGTCAATGAACCAGCAGGCGCACCAAGGGCATAGATGGCGAGCCGTAGAACTCGTGTGCGAACAGCCCGAGGCAATCGGGCCAACTGTGAGACGTCAATCTCTTTCGGATCAATTCCTTGAAAGAACTCACTCGCATAGCGATCAAGTGCATCTGCATCATCACGCAAGAGATTTGCACTTCGCACTAAAGAATCTTTAATCCCCGGACCGATACTCTCATCAAGAAATGAGAGTGATCTTCGCACGCGAACCCGGAGAAACTTTTCATCGTGATTATGAGGATCCGACCAAACCTCAATTCCCTCTTCTTCACAGGCACGTAGCGTCTGCTCTCGTGTGATCTCTAAGAGCGGACGGAAATAAATTTCACTCTCTCCGCGCATACCGGCAAGTGAACGGGCGCCCGATCCGCGAGCAAGTCCTAGTAAGACTGTCTCTGCTTGATCATCACGTGTATGACCAAGAAGTATTGCTCGAATTGATTTCTCTTTCGCAAATTCCATAAGTGCGTTGTATCGCGCACGGCGAGCAGAGCTCTCAACTCCGTCGGTGATCTCTACATTTACCTTTTTGATTGTTACCGACTCGATTCCCATCGTCCTAAGACGTGTGGCAACTACATCTGCGACATCGCCTGAACCTGATTGAAGTTGGTGGTCGATGATGATGGCGTGTAAAGGATGTGAAGAGTCAGTTAGTTCGCGTTGCGCCGCCAGGGCGAGAGCCATCGAATCAGCGCCTCCAGAGACTGCGACTGCGATTGCATCCCCTGGTTCAATCTTTGCAAGAGATGTGCGGACAGCAGCGCGAATAGAGACGATTGCGTCCATTTCCCGTCCATCATGCGCCATAGCGCGAAGGTTAGACCCGACCTCCGTACGGCATCAGACCCTGAATCGAGTAGATGCTCGAATAGAGCAGACCCCTCTTTGTTGAGTGGGCCTCCCACATCATCCCGTCTCCGGCGTAGATAGAGATGTGATGAATAGTGTTAACAGTTCCCTTGTAAGAGTAGAAGAGGAGATCACCGGGCTCGAGTTGGTTTAACGGGATGCGCTTTGTATAACCCCAATAGAGCGATGAGTTGAGTCGATCCCAGTTCGGCCAGCCAAGTCCAGCGCTTCGATAGGCCGAATAGACCAATCCCGAGCAATCAAAGGAGTTTGGTCCTTCTGCGCCCCAGACATATGGCTTCTTTGCAAGTACTTGCTTCTTTGCGAATTCAACTGCCTTAAGTCGTTGTTCTGTCGATGTACGAATTGTTGCTCGGCCCGAGAATCCATCATCAGTCCAAATCTTGGCCTGTCCTGGCGTCTGCTCTGCTCGACGTGCATTCTCTTCTTCAAGTAAGGCTAGTTGTCTCTGCTGTTCGAGGGTGAGGCGAACCTTTCGTGCTGAATTCAATTCACGTGCAAGTTGATCTTGGACTTTCTGAAGTTTGTCGACTTCCTTCTGCTGTTCTGCCTCGGCGCTATCAGCTTCTTTCTTTGCCTCTTCTACTCGCTCCGTCGCATCCGCTTGTTCCTGACGAGTTTCATCCGCTTCTTTTTTCGCTTCTTGAGCAACTGCTTCAGCGAACTTGTAGCGTGTGAGCGCAGTTTTATTGTTTTCTCCGAGATTATCGAGAATAGATAAACGATCCATCAAATCTTGTGGTCCATCCGCCTTAAGGACGGCATCAAGATCGGTAAAACCACTTCCCATGATGTAGGCATTTGTTGCGAGTCGACCAATCTGATTATGTGTTGCAGTCACGGCAGCTGTTGCTTCTTTATAGTGAGCTGCTGCTGCTTTCGCGCGCTTTGTCGCCACGGCAAGTTCTGCCT
>RGOY01000082.1 GCA_010028225.1 Actinomycetota bacterium | reverse complement strand
CACATCAATCGGAAAATCAAATGTCGTGGTGAGAAATATTCCAATTGCTGCACCAAGAGAATTCTCCATGAGGGTCACTTTGGGAATCGATATGCGTTCACCTTTTCGCTCAATCACTAGTGAGACGAAATCCCCCGGATTTTTCTGTCGAACTGCATCGACGATTTGCTCGACACGGTCAACTTCCTTTCCATCAATCTCGACGATGAGATCACCATCTTTGACGCGGTCATGAGCATCCGATTGCTTTAAAACGTCCACAATCTTGGCCCTTGAAGGAACTTCGTACCCCAGATACGTCAGCGCGTTGAAGATCGCGCTCTCTTGTGAACCAGTCATCTCCTGGCTTTCTTGTTTCTTTATCTCACTTGCCGGTTGATTCTCGGGATAGACCGCATCTCGCGGCAACACCGTCTCGTCTCCATCAATCCACGCCTTTAAAATCTCGAAACCGAATACCTTTGACTTTGGCGTGGTGACATAGACAGTTGTGAGAAATAGCTTGCCCCCCTTTTTAAATCCGCTCTCATTCGAAGACTGAAACTCTTCTGGAACGGTAATCATCGAACCCAAGACATTCTCTGGATCGCCAGGTTCAAAAATTACGTACGGCAGAGGCAAAAGAGCGGCAAAAGCAATTACAAGAGCAAGGAGTAAAGAAATAAACCGTGAAGGTCTAGTTTGTAACGGCGACATCTGATTGCGGCGCGATGCGAGTAACCATCCCAATGTAAAACGGGGCATCAGCGCCCTTTATCGTCGAATGAACTTTGAAATTTCTGAAACTTGAGAACTGAGCGATTGGTCTGGTTTTCATATCGCGACTTGAATTTCGATACCCAAATGACATAACCGATTGATCCGATAAAGGCAAAGAGCGGAATCAGCCACCAGACAAACGCAGAGAGAGGTCGATTCTCCTCAGCGGCGAGGTTGACCAGAAGTGGATTGTTCGGTGTGACGCTCCATAGAATTTCAGCAAGGGTCGATGAGATGCGAAGCGCCATAGCCGAAGGTTATGGGATGGGAATAGACCTGCGCAGAACGAGGTTGGAGCAGGTAATCTGCCACATCACCCTTGGGGACAATCTTGAGGATTGAGTGAGGAAGATGCGAGGAGCCGATGATGGCGGATGGTTTTGGCTTTCGCCCGAATTCATCGGATGAGCCTGAGGATTCCAATACCTCCGGTGCTGCATCTGAAAATTCATCTGACGACGCTTCGAAAAACAAGGCTGAGGGAAGTCAACCTGATCAACCCCCATTCCCATTCGACATAAATCAAGTATTTGAAACGCTCAAGAACATGGGAATTCAAACGCCAGATCTGCCAGAGCAAGTTAAAGATCAACTTAACTCGCTGACAGCGATGGCGCAGGGAATGCTTGCCGGTGGAGAAGCTCCGTTCAATCTGCCTGTTACTGCAATTCGCGATATCTCTCGCAGGACTCTTGCCTCTCATGGCGAACTGCCAGTCGGCAATTTCGATAACGATTCGATGGCGGGAGCGCTGGAGGTTGCTGAAATCTGGGTCGATGAAGTGACTTCACTTCCTCGAGCAGGAAGTGATTCTTCAGTGCGCAAGGCGGCGCGAAGTCGTAGTGAGTGGATTAACTATTCAATCGATGGCTGGCAATCCTTCACCACTCCCCTTGTCGAAGGAATCGTAAAATCCATGTCGACGGTGATGGATTCGATAACGAACAATCCTGAGATTGTTACCGAGTTAGGCGGCGCAGGAAAACTCTTCGATCCATCGAAGATGATGGCAGCCTTTATGGGCACGATGATCCGGACTCAACTGGGTAGATCGATCGGAAACTTCGCAGCAACTGTTACGAGTGCTCACGATGCAGCAGTTCCACTCTCTGATGAGCACACTCCATTCTTGATCCCAGAGAATGTCAGGGCTTGGGGTGATGGACTTGGAATCGATCAGCGCGAAGTGGAGATTTTTCTCGCGCTTCGAGAGAGCGCGGCGTCACGGCTCTTTGCAGCAACACCCTGGCTTTCTCAATATATGCGCTCACTCGTAGGGAATTACGGCAGTGGAATAACTATCGATATTGATTCGATGCAGCGGCGAACCGAAGATGCACTCTCTAAGGGCGAAATTGATCTCAATGATCCCGCTTCGATGCAGAACGCCATCGCAGAAGGAATTTTCACTCCTGAAGCAAGTGAGAAGCAGAAAGATGCGCTTGCGAGACTTGAGATGATTCTTGCGTTGATTGAGGGATGGATTGATCTTGTAGTAGTTGCAGCCGCCGGAAATAGGCTCGCATCGCTATCGAAGTTGCAAGAGACACAGCAACGACGGCGCGCTACTCAATCGCCAACCCAACAACTCTTCGCATCACTCATCGGGCTCGAGGTATCGCCTCGCACTATCCGTGAATGCATTGCTTTCTGGCGACAAATCTCTGCGAAAGTTTCCGCAGAAGATCGTGAGCGACTCTGGGAAGAGGCATACGCCCTTCCGATCCCAGCAGAGATATCTGACCCTGAAGGTTTTCTTAAAGGTCGAAGTGCACCTGACGATCTTTCGTCGCTTTGATTCAGGCGTTGCTCGGACTTGATCTGGAATTAGCGAAGTCCCCGGGCGCTGCTCGCTATCTGCCTTCCCCTTGCAGATAATGAACTGTTTTCCGAGGACTTCGTGGGCACAAACTAGGACAGCAAAGACGAAAAGGCAATCAAGGAAAGTTTGGCGACACGCCCGAAAACCTTAAATCTCAACTTCAGGTCAAATTTTGTTGGAAGTCGGAGATGTCAGAACAGTTTCTAAATACCTGCGGTGTCATACTTTGTGCAGCGATGCGAATCTTCGTTACTCACTAACCCAACCTCGCTAAGGAGTTGTGGATGACAAGGATGCCACCTAAAAACGTGGATAACTTCATCCAAGAATCTCTCTTCGAACCTACCCTCGCCGACATGCGAGATGAGCTACCCAGACCACGCCCGAGGAGCACAAAGACCCGATCACCAAAGTCTTCCGACGCTGACTCCTTCTTCACGACTGTCCACGACATTCCAGTGCGCGTCATCAAGAGCAAAAGGCGCAAACGGAACATAGCGGCCTACCGAGAGAGCGGCTCAATCGTTATTAGCGTGCCGTTTCGCACCACACGAGCTCAGATCTCGGAGTTGATCCCCGAGATGGTGGGCAAAGTGATTGCAAACGAGAAGCGCTCAAGGCGCAGTGAGGCCGACCTGGAAGAACGTGCTTGCTATTTGATGACCCAATACCTCCCCGAAATCTCGGAGCGACCCCTATCGATTGGTTGGCGGAGCATGAACGAGCGTTGGGGCTCTTGCACCACTATTGATCGCACGATTCGGATCTCGGATCGATTGGCGAGCGCACCGAGATATGTCCTGGATTACGTCTTGGTGCACGAACTGATCCACCTTCGCACTCCAGGCCATGGCGAGGACTTTCAGAATTTTCTTGCGAGATACCCTGACGGGCCCAGGGCTGAAGCCTTTCTCGAAGGCTATGAGGCTGGAAAGTCCGAATAAGTCGCCTCAAAATCAGACATTTCACCTCTGAAACGCTCCAAATCCCTCTTTCTAGGAGCTTTTGCTCGGATTGATAGGGATTGATGAGGATTTGTGAGGAAGGTGAGGTTGGAAATCCCACGCTCACGCATGAGGCGGGGGTATGGTGAGGCTATTCGCCGACCGGCGACGTCGTCCTCAGTCGAAAGATGCAAGGCGATGAAGGGAAGGAAGTAGAGATGACCGAGAGCTACAAAGGCGAGGCCTACTGCGTTAAGTGCAAAGAGAAGCGCCAGTTCGAAGGGACCGTCAAGGTCTCTGATTCAGGCCGTCGTATGGCACAGGGCATCTGCCCCGTCTGCGGCACCAAGGTGAACCGCATCCTCGGCAAAGCCTGATTCACAATCTTCGCTAGTTCCTGAATCACCAGCAAGACAGGGTCCTAGCAAGCTCGAGTATTCACAACTAAAGGACCACTCCGAAATAGATCGGGGTGGTCCTTTACCTTTGCCCATTCACATGAAAGCAGGCTCATGAAAGCCGGGGTATTAGGTAATGGTCGCTCATCGGGATCGCACGGGATCGCTTCATCTCTGGTCCAAACGGGTCGAACCCGATTCGCTCGAAGTTGAGAGCGATCGGTTCGATTGCTATCCCACTCTCGCAAATGGTGTCGAAGTGATTTCCATGGGCGAGCGCCGTCTAGGCGAGCGAATCTGGGTAGGCGGAATTAGAAGTGGCGTTGAAGTCACACGATTTCTTCACTTCTACGGTCTCCACGACGAGAGAAGTCGCCCCACACTCTTTCCTGCGCTTCGTGCCATCAACGGCAGGCGAAGCGTTCGCTCGATCGCAGACTCACTCTCGCTCGAACCAGCAAAACTCTTTCGCCTTTTAGAAAAGCTACACCAAGAAAAATTGATCCACTTTCACTTACTTCCAATTCCGGGTATCTCTTCCCGCGAAAAGGATGCAACCAGGCGAGAAGTTGAAGTCAACGCACTGCCCCACGGAGCTTCCATGGAAGATCGCGCTCGCACCCATATCGAAATCATCGGCCATGATCGCACGGCCACACTTCTTACATCACTACTTCTTAGTTCCGGCATCGGTCGAGTCCAAATGACGGCTGATAACTATGGTCGCTCGTTAGAAGAGCAGATCAAAGATATCGATCTTGGACCGGGGATATTAAACCCAACTGATATCGGTGCATTGAAAAGTGAACGCTTTAACGAAATCGAGAAGCGAAGTGCAATTACCTCGCGAGTTGATCAGGGAGATGGGGTTTCATCGCGTCCCTATCCACAACGCTCAATTGATGCAGATCTCATCATCTCGATTGGCTACCCAAGGGTGGATCACCATCAGAGATTGATCTCAGAAGACCGGCCATTTCTCATCGTTCCGGGTTACCAACAAGGAATCGTCTCGGTAGGACCATTTGTGGTCCCAGGAAAAAGTCCCTGTCTTCGTTGCTTTGAGTTGAACCAGTATGAAAATTCGTATTGTCAAGAGCAAGCCAGGCAAATTCGAACTCTCGTCGCAAATGAGAGCGCGCCAGTAATTGCCTCACATCAAAGTGCAACAATCGCAGCCGATGCCGTGATGCGCTGGATCGACTTTCCTGATCGAAGAAATGAACATCCGCTCTTAGCTCGAGAGTGGATTCTTGCCGCTCCTCATGAGTTCGCTTCAGACTATCGCGGACATTTTCGACAATGGCAGACACATCCTGAATGTGGCTGTACTTGGATCCCGCTAGCTCTATAAGTCAAAACCTGCCATGAAATCTTTAGCGTGCTCAAGTTCTGCTCGAGCCTCACTTTCACTACTGGCATACACGGCAATCTTTACTTTATTAATTGACTCGCCGAGATAGCTCACTTTCAGCTTTGGATTGCGTGCAAAGAGATGGAGAAATGGCCGCGTTGGGTCAATAAACAACTCAGCGAGATTACTCATCTCTCTTCCTAATCTCTCCGAGGTTCTTCGAGCGTGCTCATCGAGATCAACTATCTCCTCCAGGTAAAACTCATCCTCTGCGATGCTCTGAGTTTGACCCAGAGGTAAATCAACGAGCGCACGAACCATTTGTTCTGCCACAGTGGTGTGAGATGAGTGCTCGCTCCAGAGTGAGATTGGGGTTAAACCCCATTCTCTACGGAGGATCTCGCCTTGATGTGAGGCAAGGAAGGTGAGCGCACCCACTAACTTCTTCTCTCCTGCAAATGATTGGATCCTCTCCAGGATTA
>RGOY01000081.1 GCA_010028225.1 Actinomycetota bacterium | reverse complement strand
CGGGTCGCAGACTTTGACTGCCGGTTCGGAATTACACCGACCCCGGAAACAACACCGTGATTCTAGCCGAGTGTTAGTGGACGAGTGTTATTGCCCGTTCCAAGCGGCCATCTCAGCCTTAAATGGATCAAGTCCCATTGGTCCGAGGTTTAGGACGTAGGAGTGGAATTTCTTTAGCTCAAATTTTGAACCGAGCCGGCGCTTTGCATCTTCACGAGATTCCATCATGAAGCGCTCACCTACTTTGTAAGAGATTGCTTGGCCTGGCCAACCAAGATAGCGATCAACTTCACTTCTGGCAGAAATCTCATCTAGAAGCGCTCGCTCGTGAAGAATCTTAAATGCCGATTCAGCATTCCAAACTTCTCCATTAAAATCTTTATAACCACAATGCATTCCGATATCAACTACAACGCGTGCAGCGCGAAGTCCTTGAGCAGATAAATAACCCATCTCAAAGCCAGGATCTTCAAAGGCACCTAGTTCATCCATCAAGCGCTCAGCGTAGAGAGCCCAGCCTTCACCGTAACCAGAAACCCAGACGCGATTTCGTTGGAAGCGAGTTAAACGTTCAGTGTTTATCTTTGTGGTTGCGACTTGTAGATGATGGCCGGGAACTGCTTCGTGATACCAAGTTGAAACGATATGCCACCAACCAAAAGTCTTTCGACCCATTGTTGGATACCAAGTTGTTCCGGGTCGAGATAGATCCTCACTTGGTCCCATGTAGTAAGCAGCTGAAGCGCTTCCCTCAGGAGCGAGTCTTGCCTCGCAATTCCTAATTCGAGGATCTATATCAAATTCTTTCCCATCCAATCGCTCCACTGCCTTTGCGATGAATTCTGATAATTTACGAAGTAACTCATCTTCACCTTCGACGGTATAGCGAGGGTCCTTCTCGAGTCGATCTGCAACTTCGCGCAGCGATGTCGCATCAGGATAAAGACGCTCCGACGCTCGTCTCATTCGAGCGTTTATCTCATCTAGTTGTGCAATTCCCCACTCGTAAGTATCGCGTAGATTCAAATCGGCACCTGTGAAATGTCTAGCCCACATCTTGTAACGCTCTTCCCCAACGCCATCTTTGGGAGCAGATTTAGGTAGATATGAATCACGTAACCACTTTGCAACCTCTAAGCAGGCTGATTCTGCGCTCTTTGCCGCTTCATTTAGAGGCTGATTTTCGCCACTTCCATCGAATTTCTTTGCGACAGTTTGGAATGCGCCTTTCGCAAAAGTTTCGAGCTGTCCGATTGTGGCTTTCACTTGTCTACTGGAATTCACACGCCCTTCTTTTGCAACAACTTCAAGCGTTGAACACCAACCTTTCAAAGCTTCACCGACTGCATTTAGTCGCTTCATAGCATTCGTTGCAGAATCAGGGCTATCTTTCTTCATCATCTCGAAGACTTGACGAATTGATGTGACGGGAGATGAGATGAGGTTAAAGAGCGCTCTAGATTCGTGGCTTTCGCTCAACCTTAATTCAGATGAGAGCCGCTCAATTGCAACTGACTGTGCAATTCGATCAAATTCATTCTCGGGGCTAGCTGCCTTGAGACTCTCTAAAGTCTTACGAGTCAGATCTTCTCTGGCTTTCTGGCCCACCATAGAGAAGTCATCAAGCTTGTCATCTGCACCTGGAACTCCTAAAAGTGTGGCACCAATTGGGGTTAACTTGATTCCTTCTTCCATAAAACTATCGAGAATCGCAGATATCTTTGTTGCCATTTCTACCCCTCTGTTGGATCGGCTAGTTCGAACTTTCCTTTTCCGATTTGGCCTTGCTTACGATAATTTTCTAACTTTGCACGCGTGTCAGCAATATCAAGGTTTCTCATCGTTAATTGGCCAATGCGATCTTCTGGGCCAAATGCCGCGCCCTCGGTTCGTTCCATAGAGAGTTTTTCCGGGTGATACGAGAAGCTATCGCCTTGAGTATCGATTATGGAGTAATCATCACCGCGGCGAAGCCGAATCGTTACGGAACCTGAGATAGTGGATGCGACCCAACGAGTTAAGGATTCACGCAACATCAAAGATTGGGGATCAAACCAGCGTCCTTCGTATAGCAATCTTCCTAACTTTCTGCCTTCGGAGGAGTAGTTAGCGATTGTGTCCTCGTTATGAATTGCGGTTAGTAGGCGCTCGTATGCAATAAAAAATAGCGCCATTCCAGGCGCTTCGTAAATCCCACGGCTCTTCGCTTCAATTATTCGATTCTCAATCTGATCAGACATGCCAAGGCCATGGCGCCCAGCAATCTCATTTGCTGCTCGCATAAGTGCAACCGATTCTTTGAATTCTTTGCCGTTAATAGAGATGGGACGACCGGATGCAAATTCGATCTTTACATCTTCCGACTTGATCGAAAGGCTCTCATCCCAGAATCGAACTCCCATAATAGGCTCGACCAATTCGATTGAGCTATTCAAGTTCTCTAGTTCTTTTGCTTCATGAGTTGCGCCGAGAATATTTGCATCGGTTGAGTAAGCCTTCTCTTTGCTATCTCGATAAGGAAGTTTTTGAGAACTTAGCCACTCAGACATCTCTTTTCGCCCACCAAGTTCAGAGACGAAGGCGGTGTCTAACCACGGCTTATATATCTTCAATGTTGGATTTGCGAGCAATCCATAGCGATAAAAACGCTCGATATCGTTTCCTTTGTAGGTAGATCCATCTCCCCAGATTGAAACCTTGTCTGCCAACATTGCTCGAACGAGCAAAGTTCCCGTAACTGCTCGCCCAAGTGGTGTGGTGTTGAAATAGATTCTTCCCCCGGTGCGTATATGGAAAGCCCCGCATGCAAGAGCTGCAAGTCCTTCTTCTACAAGTGTTTCTTTGCAATCAACTAAGCGCGCAATCTCAGCACCATATTGTTTAGCCCGATCTGGGACGCTGGCGATATCGCTCTCATCGTATTGACCGAGATCTGCGGTGTATGCACAAGGAATTGCGCCTTTCAAGCGCATCCAAGCGACGGCCACTGAGGTATCTAGACCACCAGAGAATGCAATTCCAACTCGCTGACCGATTGGAAGAGAGGAGAGGACGGTATTCGACATAGAGGTAGAGCCTAACTTAATCCAGAAGCTGGGCGAGATAAGGATTTATCTTCCACTTCGCGCAGATGCTTTCAAATTTGCTGCGCTCCCCCATTCTTCCCGTAAGAACTGCTCTAATCATGAGGTTTCTCGGGGTGTGATCTATCGAGACAAATTCAAAAATTTCACTTCTATATCCATAGATTTTCATGATCTCAGCTCGAAGCGAATCAGTCAACAGATCAGCAAATCTCTCTTTCATGATGCCATGGCGGAAAATTATCTCGGCGTCATCATCATTTGGATTTATTTCTTTGTTTAGTTGATGATGACAGCAAGGTGAGACAAGCACAACTTTTGCTCGGCTTTTAACGGCCCAGGCAAGAGCATCATCCGTTGCAGTATCGCAAGCATGAAGAGCAATAACTAAATCCACTTCACAATTTGGAAATTCCTTTATCGTCGAGGCAACGAATTCCACTTCACCCGCAATGGATAACTCAGAGGCGATTTTGGAGTTTCTACTCCTTGATTCAGCCTTGCTATCCACACCGACAACTTTTATGGTGCGGCCGTTTCTGGATAAATGGCGATGTACAGCAAAGGTTAAGTAAGCATTACCACAGCCCAGATCAACTATGGAGATGGGCCCTGAGCCAAGTTCGTCTTCTACACTTTCGATAATCCTTAAGAAGTCATCGACTTGGCGATACTCTTCGTTTACTCCGGTCATGACTTAAATTTATTTCGCCGACTTCTTCGCTCTTGCCTCTATGAATCTTCATCTCCCCTTGCTTAGTAATTCGAATTGTTAGAATCTCATCGACCCGCTCAATCAAGAGATTCGCGTAACCTTCGGCCAAATAATCCCCAACTTTGAATTCGCTACTCTTTAAATTCTTCGTAATGTCTTTCTTGCCATCGTGCCCCACTACTTGTAGATGCATCTCATCTTTAATGAGAACAGGCCTGATATCAATCCGTTCGTATCTCGGGTTATGAGACTTCCTTCTTCCAGATATGACTGCCCGCCTTAAGGATTGCGGCTCACAAATCCATCCCTGAATACTTTCGATATCTTCCTTTTTCATACCTGAGTTAGTCTAGGGCGATGAAAAAGGCTAGTCCGGCGCTCTGGATATTAGTTCCACTAAGCCTAATTTTCGCGGCAGGTTCGATATGGGCCACCTTCCACTTCGGGCCCACGGGATCTAAGGCATATACAAAAGAGCAATGTGACTCTCTTAAGACATTCATTCTAGATGAAGAGCTTGCCGGAAAAGCCGATTGGACTATTTACAAGAAACAAGTGGGGGAATATTTAGGGCTCAATCCAGAAGTAAATCGCTCAACAATCGTTGACTCGATGGCTACTTCTGTTGTGAAAGTTCTAGAGCATGACCTGAAAATTTACGAACGGCTCAATCGCTTCCCTAGCTGTCTCTTATCCACTAGAAAAGATGAACTTCCTGGATTAATTGATGAGACTCGAAGCGCTATTGAGTACCTAAGGGAGAGTTTTGATTCCACCACGGGAGAATGGAACACTGACTTTTACGCGGACTATATGAGCGCGACCCAGTTCCTGAAGAGCCAGAAGGAAACTAATTCAGCGAAGTCCAGTTCTTAAATTACCTTTTGCTTTCGTAAAGTATTTCGTAAAGTATTTCGTTAAGTATTGTGACTCATATCCGTCGCTCTCTAAGTTGTACTTCAACCGCTTCGGATCCTCATCAAAGGCGAGGTGATATTTAAATCCCCTGACTTCGGTGCGAAGTTGAGAAATTCTAAATCTCTCTAGGCGATGAGGTCTCTGCTATGCGCTTTTGTAATAGCTAAAAAGGAAGGCTGACCAAGAGAAATGTGAGCACCAGCGCCAAGAGTGCGCTTTGGAGCAAAATCAATGTAGCAGTCTTTCGATCTGCTTTACGATCTTGGGGGCTTTGTACACGGGATATATCGCCAAGTTTTCCTAGATTAAAAGTTCCCATTAGCCCGTAAGCCAGACAAAACTTCTTTCTAGATTGTATAAAGCCAACTGAAAATACCATCAGCGGTGCAAAGAGTGACCAGCGTGCTGCATTAGCAGTATCGGCAGCCTCTAGGCCCATAAAACTTGAAATAGTTAAAACAAGTCCGATTAATGCAACTACTTGACGTCGTCTTACCTCGGCTTTCCCAAGATTGCAGGTTCCAGGGATATACGAATAAGTCATCAGATGGCATCCTCGAATTCTTCGTCATCCGTCCACACTGTGCTTACTTCTTCCTGTTTCTCAAACCAGGATAGGAAGGAGAGAATTCCTTTTATTGCTACGGCAATTAGGGCAATAAGAGTGAAGATACGGCGGAAGAACTTCATGACAAAATTCTAATTGTTTTATCAAATTCTTTCTAGTGCAGCCATCGCAGCATTGTGACCACCTATTCCGCTAACGCCACCACCGCGTTTACTCCCAGCACCGGCGAGAAGTATTCGTTCATCACTTGTTTCGCCTCCCCACTTGAATCCTTCACCCTCGCGTTTCCAGGGAAAAGTCAGATCGCTATGGAAGATATTTCCTCTTGGTAAATCGATTTCTTTCTCTAGCTCTTGGGGAGTTTTAACCTCTAAACAGGGGTTACCGGATTTGTCATTGAGTAATACCTCTTCGATTGGTTCGGCTAAGTAAGCGTTTAGGCCACGAAGAATTCGAGACATCACTTCTTTCTTAACCCCATCATGGTTATGGTCAAACAAGGAGGCAGGTGTATGTAAGGCAAAGAGGGTTAAGGTGTGATTTCCAG
>RGOY01000009.1 GCA_010028225.1 Actinomycetota bacterium | reverse complement strand
AAGATTGCACGCGCAATTGTCGCTGAGCGAGAAGCCTCTCCAATAACTACAAGTAATCGACTTGTTGAACTGATCAAGCGAGTGATTCCTGCGCCTGCTAGGAGAGTCGGGGGCAATCCTGCAAAACGAACCTTCCAAGCTCTGCGTATCGAAGTGAATGGTGAGTTGAGCATCCTGGAGCGAGCACTTCCGATTGCTCTCGAGAAGCTTGCGGTTGGTGGCCGAATGGTAGTTCTATCTTTTCAATCACTTGAGGACAAACTTGTTAAGCGCGCTTTCGCCGAAGCGAGTGCAAAACGCAGTTTGCGCGGTTTACCCATTGATCTACCAGGGATGGAGAGCAAATTTGCACTTGTCTTCAATGGCAGCGAAAAGGCAAGTGATTCAGAGATCCTCATCAATCCTCGAGCAACATCAGTTCGAATTCGTGCGATCGAGAGAGTGGCTGCTTAATGGCTATCCGCGAGATTCAGTCACGTCCAAGACCCGAGTCAAGGGCCCTCCCACAAGGAAAACCAAAAGGCCAACGCTCCCTTCGCTTATCCCTTGTTCCGCAACTACCAAGTATCGATCTCTCAAACCTCAATGTCAGATCAATAACTTCCGTTGAACGAGAGCAGAAGAGTTTCGCGATGATCTGTCTCTCTCTGACAACCGCAGGTCTTCTTGCAATGTTCGGCCTCAACATGGCTCTCACTGAAGGAGCATTCAAAGTCAAAGAACTCAAGCTTCAAGTTATCGAAATGAATGAGCTGCGAGAAGCCGCATTGACCCAAGTCTCTACCATCTCATCGCCAGAGAATTTGGCCCAATCTGCGACAAGACTAGGAATGATTGCTTCTACTACTCCTCATTTCTTGCAACTAACAGGGAAGCAGTAGGAATCCGATGGCGCTTGAGACCAACCGAAATCTCCTTGAGAAGCGGATTCAGTTGGTTGTGGCATTTACTGTGATTATGTTGCTGGTCTTTGCCTCTCGATTAGTGGATGTTCAGGCGATTCGATCTTCAGATCTCGTAGTAAAAGCGGCGAGTGAGTTGCAGCGAACTTCAGTCATCGCGGCCAAGCGAGGGAGCATCGTTGATGCTGGTGGCGTTGAGTTGGCGAGAAGTGTCCTTTCTTATCGAATTGTTGTTGATCAACTTCTCATTCAAAATCCCAAAGCAGTAGCCAAACTTGTCGCCCCCGTCCTGGATATGGATGAGGAGTTTCTCAAGGAGCGATTGACTGGAGAACGACGCTACGTAGTTATCGCCAACCAAGTTAAGCCAGCAGTCTGGCGTTCACTTGAAGGCAAGGTCAAAGATTTCAACGAAGCCGTGATGCAGGAGCGAAACGGTTATGCCAAGCGAATCACGGGTTTCTGGGCCGAGCGCCTCTACGATCGAGAATATCCGTCAGCACGACTTGCTGCTTCGCTGATTGGTTTCACAAATGCTGAAGGTGTCGGCGCAGCGGGTCTGGAGTACAGCCTCAACTCGATGTTGACAGGTCAAGATGGTGCTTACACCTATGCAAATGCCGGTGGCACCATAATCCCTGGAACACAAGAAGTTCTCAAAGAGTCAGTCCCAGGAGAAACCATCCAGCTGACGATTGATCGCGATGTTCAGTGGGTGGCACAGCGAGCAATCAGCAAGGTCGTGAAGTCATCCAAGGCTCTTTCAGGAACTGTGATTGTTCAAGATCCCAAGAGTGGCGAGATTTTGGCTCATGCGACTTATCCAAGCTTTGACCCGTCAGATCGAAACGGTGTTGATCCTCGCCATTTCAGAAATCTATCCGTCGAAGAGGCTTATGAACCTGGTTCGACTGGAAAGGTAATCACATACGCTGCAGCAATCGAGGAAAAGAAGATCGGGCCCGAGACGATCTTGGTGACTCCTTACAAGTTAAAGCGTTACGGAACCTATTTTCACGATCACGAGCATCACAAAACAGAGAAGATCACAGTTGCCGGTGCCCTGGCAAACTCATCAAATACTGGAGCTATCAAAGTCGGTGAAATGATCGGCAAAGAAGACCTCCATGACTACCTCAAAGCATTTGGTGTTGGGTCTTCAGTTGGTTTGAAACTCCCAGGCGAAACTGCAGGAAAACTCTTGGATCTCGATCAATGGTCGGGAACCTCACTTCCAACATTTTCCTTTGGTCAGGGCTACTCTCTGAATTCGATTCAGGCGACCTCGATATTCGCAACTCTTGCAAATGATGGCGTTCGGGTGCAACCAAGTGTCATCAAAGGAACCATCTCAGCAAGCGGCGCATTCACTCCCGTAGAACGCGCGAAGCCGGTCCGGGTAATTTCGAGCGAGACAGCAAAGACAATGCGACTGATGTTAGAGAGCGTGGTTGGTCCGCACGGAACAGCGCCCTCTGCAGCCATAGCGGGTTATCGAGTTGCTGGTAAAACTGGTACTGCGCAACGTCATGACCAAGCTTGTGGTTGTTACCGTGGCTACACCGCATCCTTCATTGGATTCGCACCGGCGGATAATCCAGCTTTCGTTGTCAGCGTGACGATCCAAGGCCCGAAAGGGGTCTATTACGGCGGATATCTTGGTGGACCAGTCTTCAAAGAGGTTATGAGTTACATTTTGCAATCAAGAAACGTTCCACCAACGGGCGAAGTTTCATCGCCCTACGCACTTACTTATAAGGATTATCAGCGAAAAATTACCTTGCAGGTAAATAACGAAGACGACCCTGGTGTTGGGAAGAAACCAAAAGGCAAGAAGCAAGTGAAGGCCTCAGCTCATGGGTAATCTCGCTCTCACTTCATCGGCCAGCAGTCAGAGTCTTTCCTTCGATTTTGCGCTCTCGAGTCGAAATCTTGCGGAGGTTGCCTCTTACCTTGGTCCAATCAATCCTGGCAGTGGCGAATGGGCCAAAATCTTGGTCACCGATGTGACAAGTGACTCCCAATCCGTCAATCCAGGTTCGCTCTTTGTCGCACTACCCGGAATCACACATCATGGTGCAACTTTCGCCCGTGATGCGATCAAATCAGGTGCGGTTGCAATCGTCACGGATAAGGCGGGAGATGCGATAGTTACTGATAGATCAATTCCGATCATCACCGTCTCGCGGCCAGAGGTGGATCTAGGCCACCTTGCTCATTGGTTTTATGACAATCCCATGTCGAAGTTGTATGCGGCAGGAATAACGGGAACGAATGGCAAGACGACGACAACAACGCTGCTCTACGAGATGTGGCAAGAAGCAGGTGTTACTGCTGGCCTTATCGGCACAATTGCGACGCGGATGCCGGGTGTCGAAATCCCCGCGATTCGCACCACGCCGACCGCGGATTCGATAGCACGAAGCTCTGCCCCACAAATCTCAGCCAAGACCACCTCGATTTTCATGGGACGATGGAGCGATATTTCCAGGCAAAATCTCGACTTTTTTCGCATGAGTTTGCCGAGAAGGCGTTTATTAATATTGACGACTCCTATGGAGCAAGACTCGCTTCCTCCGCTGAGATCTTTGTCGAGACTCTCTCGCTGAGCGATAAAGGTGCGACATGGCATCTTCTGGATCATCGCAAGACTCGACTTGGATACCAGCTCCAGGTGAGGGGTCCAGAGGGAATCCTGATTGAAAGTGAAGTCACCCTGCGTGGACGACACAATCTTGAGAACTACTTGATGGCTCTAGCTTTCGCTTACGACAGCGGTATCGATCCACTAGTTCTAGCGCGAGTTTCTGCAACGTTACGCGGGGCTCCTGGAAGGTTGGAGCGAGTTGATCTTGGTCAAGAGTTCGAAGCTTTCGTTGATTACGCTCACTCGCCAGAAGCGGTTGAGAAAGTCCTCGCGACACTTCGCGAGAGCACTGAAGGCAAATTAATTGCAGTTCTTGGTTGTGGCGGAGACCGAGATAAGAGCAAGCGTCCGCTGATGGCTCGCGCCTCGGTACATGGTGCAGATATTTCTATCTTCACAAGTGACAATCCGCGCAGTGAAGATCCGATGGCCATCATTGACGAGATGACAGCAGGGGTGAAACTCGGCGCAGACAAGATCGTAGAGATAGATCGTGCGGGAGCAATAGCTCGAGCAGTGGCGATGGCCGAGAAGGGTGATTGCGTCGTGGTTCTTGGCAAAGGTCACGAACAGGGCCAGGCATTCAAAGATCGCGTCGAGCCCTTCGATGACCGAATCGAACTTGCAAAGGCAATCGAATCTCTTGCAAAAGGTCGCGATTTCAGATCAGGAAAGAGCTGACCCATGATTTCTGCTTCCACAGTCGCTGAAATTGTTGGAGGCGTGCTCCATAACCTCTCCGGAGAAGAGCTAACGGATGGCTCGCTCTTTTTTGACTCGAGGGCTCCTCGAAAGAACGGAATCTTCCTGGCTTTGAAAGGTGAGCGAGTAGACGGTCATGACTTTGCCCCGAATTCAGGCGGTGCATTCGCACTTCTCGAGCGAAATCTTGATTGCCCGGCAATTATCGTGCCAGATGTCATGCAAGCGGCTGCCAAATGGGCAACCTTTTATCGATCGACTTTAAATGAACTCACGGTAATCGGAATCACCGGATCACAAGGAAAGACGACGACGAAAGACATGATTGCTCACATCCTCAAAACTTCGCTCTCGTCGAGAAATCGCGGCACTGTTGCGCCAATCGGCTCTTACAACAACGACTTAGGACTACCTGTAACTCTGACGCAATGCAATGAATCCACTGGTTTTTGTGTCGCAGAAATGGGCGCACGTCATCTCGGCGATATCTATCGATTGGCGCAGATGGCGCGGCCGAGTATCGGCGTAGTGCTCAAAGTTGGGACAGCGCATCTTGGCGAGTTTGGCTCACGCGAGGCGATTGCGAGAGCGAAGTCTGAGTTAGTCATGGGAATCCAACCAGGTGGGGTTGCAATCCTCGGTACTTATGACGAATTCACGCCAAAGATGGCAGAGAGTCGAAGTGATCTGAAGGTGATTCGATTTGGCGAGAGTGGAGTCGAAGAGATCAGGGCGACCGATGTCGAAATGAGATCAGGCTTTGCCCATTTCGAGTTGGTTACACCTCATGGGCGAGAGGCCGTTGAGTTAGGTATCGCGGGCGCGCACCATGTCGCGAATGCACTTGCAGCCGCTGCAGTAGCTTTCACATTAGGACTCAGTGATAACGAGATTGCAACTGGCTTGACGACTTTCAAACCTGAAAGCAAATGGCGAATGGAGATGAGTGAGATCGCTGGTGTGATGATCATCAATGATTCTTACAATGCCAATCCAGAGAGCATGGCTGGCGCGCTTCGCACCACAGCGCTGATGGCCCAAGAGCGAGGTGGACGAAGCTTTGCCTTTCTTGGCACGATGCATGAACTTGGCGCGCAGTCGGATTCACTCCATAGAGAAGTCGGCGATTTCGCTGCTCAATTAGGTATCGACTACCTCGTAGCAATCGATGAAAAGCGCTACCTCGAGGGAGATCATGGTGACTGGCTAGCGGCCGAATCTCGTGACTCTGCGAAGGCGTTTTTTTCCTATGTCGAGCCAGGTGATTGCGTGTTGTTCAAGGCTTCCCGTGCAGAGGGTCTGGAACTATTGGCATCAGATTTCATCGAATATTTGAAGAGTATCGAATCTGAGAGAGGGCTCGCATGAGAGGAATCCTGCTCGCAGGCGCTTTCTCATTTCTTCTGAGTTTCCTGCTCACCTCATCACTCATCAAAGTTTTCGCTGCACGCGGTTATGGCCAAGTGATTCGCGAAGATGGTCCATCAACTCACCTGGCAAAGCGTGGCACTCCCACGATGGGCGGAATCGCGATCGTCATCGCGGCAACTCTGGGTTACCTTATTTCACACCTGCTTATCGGTGTTCCACTGACGACCTCAGCGCTATTAGTCCTTGCCCTCGTTATCGCTATCGCATTGGTGGGATTCCTCGATGACTGGTTGAAGATCTCACGACAGAATTCAAAAGGACTGCCGGCGAGAATGAAACTTCTTGGTCAGATCTTGATATCAGGTGGCTTCGCTTTTGCCGCGACAAAGTTTCCAGATGAGCGGGGCCTTACTCCTATCTCGACAAACCTCTCCACAGTTCGCGATACATCAATCGAACTCGGGGTTGTTGCAGTCATTGCTCTTGCGATTCTGATGATTCTAGGAACTAGCAATGCCGTCAATCTCACCGATGGATTAGATGGACTTGCCTCGGGAGCGGCGATTCTCTCCTTCCTAGCATTCGTACTGATCGGTGTTTGGGAATTTGGGCAAAGCTGCGCTCTTGAACCGTCATTGAAGTGTTATGAAGTACGTGACCCACTTGATTTGGCAGTACTAGCTGCAGCATTCGCCGGATCTCTTGCGGGATTCCTTTGGTGGAACACATCACCTGCTCGGATCATCATGGGTGACACCGGATCTCTCGCAATCGGTGCTGCACTAGCGGGACTAGCACTCACGCTTCGAGTACAACTTCTTCTGGTGGCACTCGGTGGGCTCTTTGTCATCATCACCCTCTCGGTCATCATCCAGACTGGATTCTTCAAGATTTCCGGCGGGAAACGCGTTTTCAAGATGGCACCGCTTCACCATCACTTCGAACTTCTCGGGTGGAGTGAGGTCACCGTCGTGGTCAGGTTCTGGATTATCGCTGGGATCGCAATGGCGCTAGGCCTCGGTCTCTTCTATGCAGATTGGGTCGTTGGCTAAAGCCACCACACATTTCCCCATGAGCATCGGGTCCGAATTCGAAGGAAAAAACTTCCTGGTCGTTGGCGCGGGTGTCACGGGACGAGCGCTCTTCGATTTCATCACACGTCATGGATATCCGGTTGAGATAATCGATGAACGAGATTCAACTGCAAAGCGAGATATTCCCCAGGGAATCGATGGAGAGAAGACGATTGCAGTAGTGAGCCCCGGCTGGCGCATGGATCATCCTCTAATTGAGGAACTTCGCAGGTTAAGCGTCCAGATTCTCAGCGAGATTGATTTTGCTTGGAAGGTGAAGGCAACTCTTGCACCTCATCAAAAGTGGATTGCCCTCACCGGAACAAATGGCAAGACCACGACCATTCAGATGGTTGAGAGCATCTTCAAGGCAAGTGGAGTGAATGGAGTTGCTTGCGGAAATGTTGGGCGAACAGTAATCGAATCTCTCGAGAATGGTTTTGACGTATTAGCTATCGAGTTATCGTCATTTCAGTTGGCCTGGAGTAATCTCCCTCGATTCGAAGCTGTTGCGCTACTCAATATTGCACAGGATCACATTGATTGGCATGGGAGTTTCGAATCGTACGCAGATGCAAAGATGAAACTTTTTCATTTGAGCAAACTTGCGCTGGTGAATATCTCTGATGCCACGCTGGCAAAATCTTTCCAAATTCTCAAAGAGCGAGCACCGCACGTTAAAGTCGTGGCTTTTCACCTTGATACACCTGGTCCCGGAGAACTTGGACTTGTCGAGGAGATTTTGGTCGATCGCGCCTTCGTCCCAGATCAATCCGAGGCCATTGAACTCTCTCTGGCCTCTGATCTGCCTTCGGATGCCCCGCACAATCTTCTGAACTCTCTAGCGGCGGCAGGTTTAGCACGGGCGCTGCAGATCGAGCCGAGCGCTATCGCAACAGGGCTTCGAGGATTCTCGCTTGATCATCATCGCCTGGAGTTGATCCTTGATCAGGACGGGATTATGTGGATTGATGACTCCAAGGCGACAAATCCTCATGCCGCACTCTCTGCACTCTTCTCTTTCGATCGGATCATCTGGATTGCAGGTGGATTGGCTAAGGGGGCGTCAATGGACGAGTTGGCTCGAGCCGCTCATCGGCGAATCGAAGCAGTGATATTGATAGGCACAGATGCTTCATTGATCAAAGAGGCCATGCTCCGCGAAAAACCTCAGTTGAAGATTGTGGAGACTGATCCTGGACTTCGGGGTAAAGAGTTGATGCGCCACGTGGTGACTGTTGCAAAGGCCCTTGCTTCGAGCGGACATACTGTTCTTCTTGCGCCCGCCTGCGCCTCGATGGATCAGTTCACCTCCTATGCCGAACGCGGCGAAGCATTTTCAGATGCTGTACGTGAGTTGGTGGCATCATGATGAGAAAACCTGTAACTCGCTTTTACGGAATCGTCCTCCCTGCACTCTTGCTCTCGCTCTTGGGTCTTCTTATGGTCTTCTCGGCATCAAGTGTGATCGCATTGCAAGAATCTCGTGGCTCAGTAGCGATAGTTGCAAAGCAATTTCTCCTCTTTATTGTGGGAGTCACTCTCGCAGCCCTGCTTATGCGCACTCCGCCTCGTTTTCTACAACGTATCTCGACGATCTCACTCATCGCATCGCTTGGATCCCTCGCGCTGCCTCTATTGCCGGGAATCGGCAAAGAAGTTAATGGAAATGCAAACTGGATATCAATTGCAGGCTTCACCTTGCAACCGAGTGAGTTTGCAAAACTTGGCATGCTGCTCTGGATTGCCGGAGTTTTGTCCAAGCATGAAGAGTTAATCACTCAAGGGCTCCGCTCGGATCTACTGAAAAATCTCTTACCAGGATTAATCGCAATCATCGGTTTGATTGTTGCCGGGAAGGACCTCGGCACGGCAATCATTTTCGCTGCAATCGCAGCCGGTGTCCTCTTCATATCCGGAGTTTCTATGCGGTACTTCTTCATGGGCTTGGGAGGAATCGGTTTATTCATCGTAGTCATGATCTTGACTCAGCCAAACAGAATTTATCGAATCAAAGCCTTGCTCGACCCTTTCTCGGAGGAGAACTATCAGCATGCAGGATGGCAACCAGCGCACTCAATCATGGCCTTCGCGTCAGGTGGAATCTTTGGATCAGGACTTGGTGCTGGAAAACAGAAGTGGGGAAATCTTGCAGAAGCTCATACAGACTTCATCTTCGCAGTGATTGGTGAAGAGATGGGCTTGCTTGGATCGTTGACAGTCCTCTTCCTCTTCTTCTTTCTCATCATGACCATCTTTAAAGTGGCGCTGAAATCCCACACTCTCTTTGAGAAATATCTGGTCGCAGGAATCGGAATATGGATGGTGGTCCAGATTGCCATCAACATTGGTTCGGTAACCGGGTTGATTCCAGTTATCGGCGTTACTTTGCCTTTGATCTCCTACGGTGGCTCTTCACTAGTCAGCACACTGATGGCCCTCGGCGTAGTGCTCAATATCGCCTTACGCGACCCTGCCGTTAAAGAAGAACTAGCCCAACGACTCTCGCGCACCCTCAAGTAGTGTTCTCTCGATGGCAGGCAGAGTTCTCTTCGCGGCCGGTGGAACCATGGGCCATATCGGCCCAGCAATCTCCGTCGCTGAATTACTTCTGGAGCGAAACCCAGCTTTAGATATTGAGTTCGTCGGGACCAAGAGCGGTCTAGAACGAACTCTCGTTTCAAAATTTAGATGGCGCTACATTGCCAAGGCGCCATTACCTCGCGCCGTATCGATCTCATCCTTGATCTTTCCCTTCAAGTTCGCTCTCGCACTTCTCCAATCGCTACCACTCGTGCGAAAGAGTCAGGTTGTGGTGGGCTTTGGCGGATATGTGGCCACACCTATCTACATTGCCGCCAAGATATTGGGTCGGCCAATAATCATTCATGAGGCCAACGCCCTCGCCGGATTTGCCAATCGCTTGGGTCGACGGTGGGCGAAATCAGTTTTTGTTAACTTCGATTCTCTTGGAGCTTCGTGGAACGCTGAGACGATCGGGATACCGCTACGAAAAGGGATTATTGAACTGGCTTCAAGGAGCCATCAATCATCGCGCTCCGACACAAAACGTGTGGGCAAGAATCGACGAATTTTGGTCCTGGGTGGATCAACCGGTAGCGCGAGTATTAATCGAGCTGTCTGGAACTCACTTGGCGCACTCGTCGATCACTGCACGATTCGCCACAGCGTGGGAATCGGCAACCGAGGACATAATCTCCCTCAAGATCCCAATTACCGTGCCGAAGAATTTATCGAGGAGATGGCATCTGCTTATGAGGAGGCAGATCTTGTCATCGCGCGAGCTGGAGCCGTTACCTGTGCAGAGATTCGCGAGTTGGGTAAACGCGCCATCTTGATTCCATTAGGTCATGGCAATGGCGAGCAGACTCTCAATGCGCGAGAACTCGTAGAGAGTGGAAATGCCATCGCTGTCTCTGATGGCGCATTCTCGGGGGAGTGGTTACAAGAGAATCTCGAAAGGGCATTATCTCTTTCGCCCACGCTACCTAGCCGGCCACTTCTTGATGCAAGTGAGATCATGGCCACGCGCATTGAGAAAATCCTTCGCGAGTCGAGTAGATCATGAGCGAGATTCTTTTTTCTCCGGGAAGGCGAGTTCATTTCGTCGGTATCGCAGGTTCCGGGATGAGTGGTATCGCGAGCATTCTCCTGGGACGGGGAGTGGTTGTAACTGGGTCAGATAACCAAGAGCAAAGTTCACTGGAACCACTTCGGAGTTCTGGTGCGCGCATCTTCATCGGTCATGACGCGAAAAATATTGAAGGTGCCCAAATCCTTGTAACGTCCAGTGCCATACCGAGAAACAATCCAGAGGTTGCGGCTGCAGAAAAAGTTGGGCTACCCATACTGGGGCGAGCGGAGGCACTGGCTGAACTGCTCGTGGGACGAAGATCGATCGCTGTCGCAGGCACCCATGGGAAGACGACTACATCGGGAATGCTTGCCTGGACTTTGGCAGCGATGGGTGAGGATCCCAGTTTCGTCATCGGTTCAAAAATCCAGGGATTAAATTCTGGTTCTGGAGATGGTTCTGGCGATGTCTTTGTCGTTGAAGCTGACGAGTCTGATGGGTCATTCATGCGGTATCGCCCACTCGGTGCAGTGATAACAAATCTTGAGCTTGATCATGTAGATAACTTCAAAAACTTAGAGGAAGTTCGCAGAGCCTTCCAAGAATTTGTAAAGACAGTGAGGACATTTCTAATCCTTTGCGGAAATGATGCAGAGCTTGCAACACTTGAAATCCCATCGACGCTTCGCACTGTTACGTATGGAATTGCTGAGGCAGGAAAGGAGTCCTTTGATCTTCAACTGAGCAATCTTCTTCTCTCCCCACGAAGTTCCAGTGCGAGCATTTCGTGGCGGGGTAGACCTCTTGGAACCTTAACCTTGTCAATTTCTGGACGCCATAACTTGCTCAATGCAGGGGCTGTGATTGCCACTCTCCTTGAATTGGGATTTGAGAGCCAAAGAATCCTCACCGCTCTCGCTTCGTTTCAAGGAACCTCTCGTCGCTTTGAATTCAAGGGTGAAATCGCGGGAATCACAGTGATTGATGATTATGGACATCATCCGACTGAGATCCAAGCAACTCTTGCGATGGCTAGAAGTTACATGGCCAACGTCGGTCGCCTCGTCGTTATTTTCCAACCTCATCGCTTTTCTCGCACTGCCGTTTTTCATAGAGAATTTGCGACCGCCCTTACTGAAGCTGATCTCATATTCTTGACGGATATCTACGCTGCAAGTGAAGCGCCTATAGAGGGCGTAACTGCTGGCCTCATCGCGTCAGATATTCCCCAGGAGAAGGTTTATTACCTATCCAATCGAGAAGAGTTAATCTCACAGCTCATCTCAAAAATGGAACCGGGCGATCTAGTTCTAACGCTCGGCGCGGGGGATGTCACTCATCTTGCTGGCGAGATTCTCGAGCGGCTCCATGAACGAAATTCGTAATCGAGTACGAAAGTTGCTTCTTCGATGCAGGTGAAACGGAGAAGAGTTCTTGCGCTATCCCTTATCGCGGGCCTCTTTATCTCAGTCGTCTATCTTCTAGGTTGGTCCACTTTCTTCGAAATCAAGCAAGTCGAAATTCGAACGAGTGATGAGGCCAACCGCACTCTTATCGCAGGTCGTCTTGCAAATGCCGAACTGGGACTTGAGATTGGCGATTCGATGGGGAGAATCAATGTGCGGGCGATCAAAAGGTTCCTTCAAGAGGATCAGTGGATAGGAGAAGTTGCGGTGGAGCGCAACTGGTTCAAAGGAGTCGTGTCGATAAGCGTGAGTGAAAGAACTCCACTGATGTCGATCGAACGTTTTGCCAAAAATCTCGGCCAAACTCAAACGACTCGAGAATTTATGGACGAAGAGGGAACCCTCTTTTCCCTTTTTGGCGATCTAGCTTCCAAGTACCGAGGCGTCCCCTTGCTCCGGCTCGAAAGTGATGATTTCGAGATGCGACTTTCGGCATTGCGGTTGTTCGGACTCATCAATCAATCTCTTCCCACTCGAGAAATCACTGCAACCTCGCTCGCCACTCTGGTTTCAGAGAGCCAGGTGGGAGGTGGCGCAGGAGATGGATCACGCAGTCGTTGGATCGAGATCAAGTGGGGTTCTGGTGATGAGATCGAGTTAAAACTTGAGGTAGTGACGCAACTGCTTCAAATAAAGGGCAATCGCAACGCTAGAACTATTGATGTGAGTAATCCTGAATTACCTATTGTGAGCTGAATGCAGTAGAAGATGGGGCGAGAAACTCAAAGGTGGAATTTGAACCTTTATCTTCTCCTTGAGACTTTGCATCGTGTCGGTATTTGCGCCCAGTAGGCACTCTCCCTACGGTTGCGCGCACTAACGAACTTAACTCTCAAGGAAGACTTGAGAGTCCCTTGGGAGAGGCAGAACGTGGCCACACCGCAAAATTATTTAGCAGTCATCAAAGTCGTCGGCATCGGCGGAGGCGGTGGCAAAGCAGTCAATCGCATGATTGAAGCAGGTCTTAAGGGCGTTGAGTTCATTGCCATCAATACCGATTCACAAGATCTCTTCATGAGTGATGCGGATGTCAAGCTAGATATCGGAAGAAAATTAACTAAAGGCCTTGGCGCGGGTGCATCACCAGAGATCGGCAAACAAGCTGCAACGGATAGCGTCAGCGAAATCGAAGAAGTTCTCCGAGGCGCAGATATGGTTTTCATTACTGCCGGTGAAGGAGGCGGGACCGGGACAGGTGCAGCACCGATTGTTGCCAAAGTCGCAAAGGATCTTGGGGCGTTAACTGTTGGTGTAGTAACTCGACCATTCGCATTCGAAGGCAAACGTCGAAGCGCCCAAGCTGAAGAAGGAATTGAGAATCTTCGAAGTGAAGTAGACACACTCATCGTTATTCCTAACGATCGACTTCTATCGATTTCTGATCGCTCCATAAGCCTTGTTGAAGCTTTCCGAAGCGCAGATCAAGTTCTACTCTCGGGCGTGCAAGGCATTACCGACCTCATCACAACGCCAGGCTTGATTAATCTTGATTTTGCTGATGTCAGAAGTGTGATGAGTGGCGCGGGTTCTGCTCTGATGGGTATTGGCTGGTGGTTCAGATCTTGGCCTCTTCGAAGTACATGAGGCAGCAGAGATGGTCGCAAAGTATGCCCACCCAGATGCAAACATTATTTTTGGTACCCAGATTGACGACACCTTGGGCGATGAAGTTCGAGTTACAGTGATCGCTGCTGGGTTTGAGGGTGGAGAACCAAAGCGTGTTTCAGTTCCAGTAATCGATAGCACGGCACTCTCTGGAAAGGTCAACCCAATTCCAGATAACGATCCAATTGCAGTTGCCATGGAGGCGACCAATGGTGACTCAGCCAATGGTCAGCGTCGACGCGTTCGATTCGAAGAGTTACTGGCTGATGACGATATCGACGTTCCTGACTTCATGAAGTGAGCCTTCACTTCTCCCCAGGAGTCTTGTGATGGCGAAAGTTTGGATGACAGATCGCTATGGACTTAATTCGTTCTCTGGAGGAGAAAAGCTCGGAAGTAGCACAGGTCCTTTTCATGCGCTCAATCTAGGAAGAAAAGTCGGAGATGAGCCAAGCGTCGTTGAAAGAAATCGATCGGATCTGGCCAGTGTATTGGGGCTTAGAAGTATCAGATACATGGATCAAGTTCATAGCGCACTCTGCGAAGTGGTTACCGACCCCAACAAGGCAGAGAGTGCGGTTGACGCAATCATCTTGACGCGAAATGAGATCAGCGATTCGTTAGGAATTGCAGTCCAAGTAGCTGACTGTGTTCCAGTCGTGGTGGAAAGTGATGGCGCAGTCATGGCTATCCATGTCGGACGAGAGGGACTTTTCAAGGGAATAACCGAAAAAGCTTTGGATGAATTTTGCGAGATTGCAGAAAATTCATCAGTGAAAGCCTTCGTAGGTCCATCAATTTGCGGCAATTGTTACCCGCTATCACGAGAGCTTTACCTCAGCATCGTCCAACGTTATCCAGCAACAAAGTTTGATGAAGACGAGAATAAAGTCGATGTGGCGGCAGGAGTCCTCTCTATTCTGGATAAGAGGGAGATACCGTGGCAATGGTTTGGCGGCAAGCGCGAGTGCGTCAGTTGTGACAGTGGCTATTTCTCTTATCGAAGGGATGCGACGACGGGTAGACAAGCAATGGTTGTCGCCTTCTCAGAGTGACTGAGAGGTAGTCTGAATATGATGAAAGCCCGACGAGAAGAACTAGCCGAGAACCTCAAACGGATTCGCGATGAGATACCGAAGCACCTTAATCTCATCGTGGTGACAAAAACTTTCCCCGCATCGGATATCGAGATCCTCTACCAACTTGGGGAGCGAGATTTCGCTGAAAATCGTGTGCAGGAATTAGTAGCGAAACGCGATGAGTTACAGGGCAGAGTCGGATCAGATGCCAGGTGGCACTATCAAGGTCAGATTCAAAGCAACAAAATTTCAATACTCAATCGCTATGCCGACGTGATTCATTCACTTGATCAGGAAAGACATATTGAAAAAATTGATTCGTCACGGCACGTACTACTCCAAATCAATCTTGATAAAGTCATTAATGGCGACGAAAGTGGTGAGGAAGATACGACCGGACAAAAGCGAGACGCGGATGGAAGAAGAGCGGGAGTTGCTCTGGCAGATAGTGAAGATTTCGCTAGGAAAGTTTTTGCCAGATTCGGTGAAAATTTCGAAGGCGTGATGGGAGTCTCTCCGCATCATCTGGGAGTCACCTCTGAAGAGAAAAGGCAGGGGTTTATAAGGCTTCGAGAGATGAGCGAGCAGATACGTGCTTTTGCCCCCAGAGCGAGATGGATCTCTGCTGGGATGAGTGATGATTACAAAATTGCCATCGCGGAGGGCGCGACACATATCCGACTGGGTAGTTCAATCCTCGGCCTACGTACCCCGAAGAACTAAAATCTCACCATGGCAAAATCACTGCGTCGTATGACCGATTACCTGGGACTAACTGAGCCCGAGGAGAGCGTTGAGAGCGTTCCTGCGACTCGCGAAGTTGCACGACCTACACTCAAGAGCGTTTCTAATCCGGTGACACCAACTGCACCATCAGTGCGAGTTCAACCTCAGAGTAATCCACTTCCAGGAATGAGTGTCTCCGCTGGTCTCGATCGCATCGTCACTTTACGGCCACGCTTTTACAATGAAGCGAGAACTGTGGGCGAACACTTCCGACAGGGTTACCCAGTAATCATCAACTTAAGTGAGATGGATGATGCAGAGCGTAAGCGAATCATCGATTTCGCCTCTGGCCTTGTCTTTGGTTTAAGCGGTTCAATCGAACGAGTTGATTCAAAGGTTTTCTTGCTCTCGCCACCGAATGTCACTGTCAATGCGGAGGACAAGTCTGCTGCGGCTGCCGCGTCAGCAGAATTCTTTAATCAAAGCTAGGCTTCTTGCATGAGAATAAGCGAACTACTTATTCAGGTGCTCAACATCTTCACCTGGATTCTGCTTATTCGATTGATTCTCGATTATGTGCGGATGTTCAAACCAGGATGGCGACCACGAGGTCTGCTTCTTCCATTGGCCGAGATCATCTATACCCTCACGGATAAGCCATTGGGCTTCGTGCGACGATTCGTTCCGCCACTTCAGCTTGGACCCGTGGCGCTGGACCTTTCTTTCATTGTGCTTTTCCTTGGCATCAGATGGCTCTTGATTCCCATCGTTGCACTTTTGCCGTTCTGATCGATATCGCGCTTTAGAGTTTGCTCAAACCTTTGCGATAACTACGCCAAGGCCGAGATCGTTATCACCGCGCGAAATGGCCGAATCGAATTCCATCGACAGTGCAAGAACTTCCTCGCAGATATGGCTGATAGAAGTTTGGATCGCCTTTTGTACATCATCATTGGCATTCCATCGAATCGTGATCCGATCTGAGACATCGAGTCCCGCGGCCTTTCTCTCGTCTTGAATCATTCGGATGGCTTCGCGGACGCTACCTTGGGCAATGAGAGCCGGTGTTAGCGTGACATCTAATGCAAGACTCTCGCCGGCATGGGAGGCATAACTCCATCCCTCGCGAGGTGTCTCCGTGATGACGAGGTCTTCGAGAGTCAACTCTGCGCTCCCGCCATCAAATGAAATCTCTGCCGAGCCATCCTTTCGAACCTTAGCGACCAACTCCTTCGCATCAGTCGAAGAGATCTTTTTCGCTATCGCTTGAACCGCGCCACCATAGCGAGCACCTAGTGAGCGGAAATTTGCCTTAATCGAAACATCAACCAGTTCGCCTTGTGATGAAAGATCTCCTAATGATTCGACATTCAACTCATCTGTGATCTGCTCTTGGAGTTCCTTGGGCAGGGACTGCCAACCTTGCGATGAGACAAGCGCTCTAGCGAGAGGCTGTCTTATTCGCACTGAGGATTCGGCCCGTGCTGCTCGACCTAGTTCCACGAGACGTCTTGTCTGTGCGACTTGAGAAGAAAGAGTCTTATCAATGAGCGAAGCGTCGGCGAGAGGAAAGTCTGCGAGATGAACAGATTCTGGAGCGGCGTTTCGAGTTGGTAGGACGAAATTTTGCCAGACGTGCTCGGTGATGAAAGGAACCATCGGCGCCATGAGAAGAGTGACCGTCTCGAGTGCATAGTGCAACGTTGCGAGCGCTTGGGTATCTCCATCCCAGAATCTTCGACGCGATCGCCTCACGTACCAGTTAGAGAGTTGATCGATGAACTCTGCGATTAATCTTCCCGCTTCTTGTGAATCGAAAGCTGAGAGAGCGTTATCGACTCCAGAGATAACTATCTGGAGCTCACTAATGATCCATCGATCAAGGAGGTGTTGACTTTCGGGCGCAGCGCTCGATTGAGATGGTAGATAGCCACTTGCTCGTGCGTAAAGAGACTGGAAAGAGATGGTGTTCCAGTAGGTAAGAAGGGTCTTTCGGACCACTTCCGAGATCGAGTCGTGGCCAACCCGCCGTGCGCTCCACGGTGAACCCGCGGCGAGCATGAACCAGCGCGCCACAGCGGCTGCACACTTGCTCATCGACATCTGGCTCTTGCTTATTCAACTCATGGTATTCGGTGCAAATCAGAATGCCCGCATCAATCGCCCGCATGATCATCCTCCCCTGACAGCGCTTGCCAGATCTGGTGGGGCGACATCACCACCTCAAGCAGGACCTGAACCATCAACAAACTGACAAAGCAACCAAGGCCCAGGCCAATCGTGATGGACGCCATGTCAGCGAGCTTGACGATCGCCACCAGTACGCCCATCAAGTAGACCTCCAGCATCCCCCAATCTTTCATGTGGTGGTAAATGCGGTAGAACAGCAGGCCATAACTGCGGCCGATGTTCCACCGTATGCTCAACAGCACGGCTAACTGACACAGCAACTTGAGCAAGGGAATGCCCATGC
>RGOY01000080.1 GCA_010028225.1 Actinomycetota bacterium | reverse complement strand
ACAGGGGCCGGATGGATGTAGGTACTACTGAGAGTGATCTCTGTATTCATCGGCGCAGTTGGAACGCGCTCGGGTCTTCCGGCTTGCACAACGAGAGTCTCTTCAGACCAATCGTTTTGAATCGGGACGTTCTTGCGGTACATCTCCTTTTCGAACATGGGGTAAGAGTACAAAGGAAAGCAGTGTCAATCGATTTGCGTTCATTAACGCCACAATCTCGCCGATTTCTTGATTTTTTCAATCGTCCACTCTTTTGTAGTCCTTGCTCGGGGGCTAACATCTTCTGGTGCGAATCGCGCGGATTATCAGCGTGCTCATGATTGTGCTCGGGCTAATACAGCCTGCCTATGGTGGCGAAGGCGATCTCATCCCCAACGCCAACGTCAATCCCGAGGCTAAGACCTGGTGGGTCAATTGCAAGAGTCTTGCTATCAAAGATGACTGCATCGAATCAGTGGAGATGTTAGATCCAACGACCGGTAAATGGACCCCCGCCATTGAAGAGAAAAGCGAATACTGGAAACCAGGAGTCGATTTACCAATTCGCGAAGCAAACCCTGCCAAACCAAAGTGCGGTCTCGGCAATGCAAGTTATGCTGATTATTGTTATTGGTTCAAGGGTGCAGCAGTTGATGGAACCGACCAGATGTTGACTGCGACCGTCTACTCTCGCGAAGAAGTGCCAGGTTTTCCTCGTATAAGCCTCACGCTACAAGGACAAAATGGTCTCGTTCCCAAGAAGAGCAAGATTCCCGCTAACAACAACGCTTGGGTCGCTCTCAAACCCGAAACCACACTGCGACTAACAGTCATCTCTGATACCGGCGCACAACGAGCGGGTATTGCTCTAGCCAAAATGAAGAACCCAAGTCTTGCGATTGAAAAAGGTAGTGATGGAAAGTTTCGTTTGATTGCCGCTGGTTCAGTGCAAGAGGTCAATGAATATAAGTGGTTCGATCGCGATAAACCTAGCCCGTGTAATGCTGTTGGCGGCAATGATCTCGTTGCAAATTATTACAATGTCGAATTCGCAATTAACATTGAACCTTACTATCGAGAATACGCAGTTCTCCAAGGAACTCCACCCGGAGGAATCTTCATCACACAAAATGGCGGCTGCGACTCGCGCGTCACAGTCGACCCAAGCACCCAGATGATTCAGGTTGTCTCGACCGGTACCCATTACGACGTCTTTGGCGATGTGATCATCGGTTGGGTCGAAGCAAGTATTCGAGGTGACATGGTGAGAAAAGTATTCAAACTTGAACCCAAGACTATGAACCAAGCCATCATCGAAGTGACCTCGGCGGATGGGACTCAACAAAACGCTACTTACAACACAAGATATTTGAGCGCTACTGATGTTGTTGAGATACGGGCCTTTGGTTACAACTTTTCTTCCAAGACCATAAAGATTAAGTTGCCATCGCCAAGCGCGACCCCAAGCGCGACCCCATCGCCCACTCCCACGCCGACAACAACTACCACTGCGACAAATCAATCACCTTCTTCTTCAAACCAGGCGACCACTAAACCCACAGGGGCAAAGCCCAAACAAAAGACCTTAATTTGCAAGAAAGGTAAACTTGTCAAAAAGATTGTGGGATCCAATCCAAAGTGTCCGGCGGGTTATCGGCCATAACAAGTGTTGAAACTAGGCGCATAGACTGACGACATGAACTCGAATACTCACTCAAGAATTGAAGATATGTCTGGTCTTCTGTATATCAATGGTCAATGGCAAAAGAGTCTTGGCAGTACCCACGATGTAATCAACCCAGCCACTGAAGCCATCGAAGGTCATTACGCGGATGCCACACCCGATGAAATCGAAAGTGCTGTAGTCCATGCAAACAAAGCGCAAAAGATTTGGTGGTCAATGAGTGCACTCGATCGCGCCAACTCGCTTCATCAAGTGGCCGATGCCATGCAGAATTTCTCACGATTAACCGGTGAATGTCTCACTCGCGAAATGGGAAAACCATTTAGAGAATCAAATTGGGAAGGTGGTGCAGCTGCCTCTTCATTCAAGTACTACGCTGAAATCGCTCGAAGCGAGCAAGGACGCATCGCGGGGCCCGCAATCGCAGGGCAATTGCAGATGGTTATCAAAGAACCTCTTGGTGTCGTTGTATCGATAGTCCCATATAACTTTCCGATGCTTTTGGCTGGTTGGCAATCAGCCGCCGCACTTGCGGCTGGCAATGCGGTAATCATTAAACCTTCAGAGTTGACCTCACTCACTCTGCTCATGTGGATGCGTGCTTTCAAAGACTTGCCACCCGGTTTGGTACAAGTTGTTACTGGCGGGGCAGAAGTCGGTGAAATGCTTGTTCGACATTCAGATACTCACGCTGTTGCATTCACCGGTAGCGTTCCAGCCGCCAAAAAAGTCGCAGCCGCCGCATCCGAAAGATTTAAAGCAACTCTCATCGAAGCATCAGGTAATGATGCATTTATCGTGATGCCCTCTACTGATGTCAAAGTTGCCGCACGAGGCGCGGCCTTCGCTGCTTTCCTTAACTGTGGGCAGGTCTGCACCTCCGCTGAGCGTTTTTATGTCCACGAAGATATCTATGACGAATTTGTAATGGAACTTTCAGCCCAGGCGCGCGCATTACGAGTCGGCAGTGGTCTAGACAAAGTCGAAATTGGACCAATGGCATCGGCCCGCGAGTTAGCGCGATTTGAGAAGATCATCGAGGCTGCAAAAGCTGACGGTGCCGAAGTTGTCTGTGGTGGGTCGAGAATAAGTGGTAAGAGCGGCTTCTTCTTTCAACCCACTGTGCTTAAAGTGCGACCGGACAATTCCATCATGCAAGGAGAATGTTTTGGACCCGTCGCTCCCATTGCAAAAGTCTCCAGCTTGGATGAAGCCATCGCACTCGCTAATCAATCGGAATTAGGACTTGGCGCAAATATCTACACCGAATCCCTAGAAGAAGCTTTCCGAGCTGTTAACGAAATTGAGACTGGCATCGTCTGGGTTAACACCCCACTTAATGACAACGATGCCATTCCATTTGGTGGCAGAAAATTCACGGGTACCGGGCGAGAACTGGGTGTTGAGGGCCTCGAACAATTTCGCCGCTCCAAGATGGTCATGATCGCTCCGAAAGCAGAGGCAGATCCCGAGTGGTTCCCTTATCCCGATGACGAGGCGTTTAACTGACTAATGCTCGGCGACTAAGAGTTATCAGCATTGCCGTTCCAGGAGTTCCCGATGATTCCCAGATATGTTGGAATTAGTCGTCACGTTTTCGTTGCGATTAAGGCATAGTCTCTTGATAGAGAATTCCTAGTGCGAATGATTGAAGAGTGGCCCCATTTGAGCCTCTTTTTGACCCCTCCCACCCCACGCAGGTAGCCTGTCGCCCTTGCCCAGGGAGGGTCTAACCCACTCTGGCGGATCTAATCGAAGAACCCGTAAGTAAGAGGAAAGCGAGTACTGCTGTGCGAACTTATAGTCCGAAGCCTGGCGATGAGGCGCGTAAGTGGTACGTCATCGATGCTGAGAATGTGGTGCTTGGTCGACTAGCAAGTCATGCTGCGACCCTGCTTCGCGGAAAGCACAAGCCGACCTTTGCTCCTCACATGGATATGGGCGACTTCGTTGTTGTGATCAATGCCGACAAAATTGTTTTGACTGGTTCGAAGATGCAACAGAAGATGGCGCATCATCACTCAAACTATCCCGGCGGACTCACATCGCGCTCTTACGTGGATTTGATGGAGCGATATCCAACCCGTGCGGTGGAGAAGGCGATCCGAGGAATGTTGCCGAAGAATTCAATCGGACGTTCGATGGCGAACAAGTTGAAGGTGTATGCAGGTTCTGAGCATCCTCATGGTGCCCAGGCCCCAATCAAGTATGAGTTCAATCAGATCTCACAGGTTAAGTAAGAAGAGAGAGCCATGGCAAAAGAGAACGAAGAGTCAACAACCTCCTATAGTTCATCGACCCCATCGGGTGCGACTAACCGTGCATCGGTGATAACTCCGGGTGCAGGTGTCGGGCGACGAAAGGAAGCAGTCGCGAGAGTGCGACTTGTTCCTGGATCGGGACGTTGGGTAGTCAATGACCGTGCTCTTGATGTCTATTTTCCAAATAAGGTGCATCAGCAAGCTGTCTCTGAACCACTTCGAACTGTTGGAGTTGAAGGAAAGTTTGATGTGATCGCACGGATTGATGGTGGTGGAATCTCAGGACAGGCCGGTGCGCTTCGTCTTGGAGTGGCTCGTGCGCTTAATGCGATTGATGTCGATGCAAATCGGCCAGCTTTGAAGAAGGCGGGCTTCTTGACTCGTGATGCACGAGTTATTGAGCGAAAGAAGTACGGCCTCAAGAAGGCTCGTAAGCGCTCGCAATACAGCAAGCGTTAAGCGCTTTTCTTTCCTTTCTCTATGGCGCTCTTTGGCACCGATGGTGTCAGAGGGGTTTTTGGTGAGGATCTCACAACTGATCTTGCGCGTGATTTAGCTATTGCTGCTGCGCATGTGCTTGCAGAGCGCGGAGAATTTCAAGGCCATAGACCTTTTGCAATCGTTGGCCAGGATTCTCGGGCCTCGGGGCAAGCTCTAGAGAAGGCAATCTCTGAAGGTTTGAGTTCGGCTGGTGTGGATGTGTATCAAGTTGGAATTGTGCCGACGCCTGCGGTGTCGTATCTCGTTAATGCGCGCGGGGCAGACCTCGGCGTGATGATCTCTGCGTCGCATAACCCCGCAAGCGATAACGGGATTAAGTTTTTTGCGCGTGATGGTGGCAAGCTCGATGATTCTCTGGAAGCCAAAATCGAGGCGTTGATCGGCGTTGTAGGTAGTAGTTCTGGTGTTGGTGTCGTTCAAGGTGATGCGGGAGTCGGCTCGATTGTTGTTGATGAAAATGCGCGCGAGACTTACATCGAATTCTTACTCTCTACTGTTGGAGGGGTTTTAGGTTCTTCAACAGGTATCGGTACTAGTTCTGAGAAGTTGAAAGTTGTTGTTGATTGCGCCAATGGTGCGGCGTCATTTGTTGCGCCGGATGTGTATCGCCGTGCTGGCGCCGAAGTTGTTTCGATTCATGCCGAGCCAAATGGGCGAAATATCAATGACGGTTGCGGTTCTACGCATATGGAGTCTCTCGTGGCAAAGGTTCGTGAGGCCCGGGCAGATTTAGGTATCGCCCATGATGGTGATGCCGACCGCGCATTATTTGTTGATGCCAATGGCGATGTGATCGATGGTGATCAGGTGCTCGCGATTTTGGCGGTTGATATGGGTGGGCGGCTTGCTAATCGGAGAGTAGTCGGGACGGTGATGTCCAATTTGGGTTTTGTGAATGCAATGACAGAGCGTGGAATCGAAGTGGTGAAGACCGCTGTAGGAGATCGCTATGTGCTTGAGCGGATGGTCGCCGAAGGACTAAATCTGGGTGGTGAGCAATCGGGGCATGTGATTATGCGCGACTTTGCCAATACTGGTGATGGAGTTTTAACAGCGTTGCACCTCATGGCGGTTATGGCGCGAAGTGGAAAGAGTGCCGCAGAGTTAGCTTCTGTTGTGACCAGATATCCGCAAGTTCTGGTCAACGTAAGCGGTGTTGATAAGTCGCGACTTGATGGTCATGTAGAGATTAGTGCGAGAGTTGCTGAGTTTGAGGCAAGGCTCGGTGAACGGGGACGAATTTTGCTTCGCGCATCGGGGACCGAGCCGTTAGTGCGAGTGATGGTTGAGGCGTTCGAGAAGGGTGTGGCTGAGGAAATTGCAGGGGCTTTGGCAGATCTTGTTGCGGATTCTTTGGCAAGAACAAACGGGGCTGTGATCATTGATGTGCACTCTTACCGGGCTAATCAACATCCAAATGCGGTCAATCATGGCCAGCGTCGACCGGAGATGTGCATCGGAACTGATTCTTTCCATACCCCACAA